>LIUJ01000234.1 GCA_001462255.1 Fibrobacteria bacterium GUT77
GTGACCGGAGGCGCTCAGTTTATTGACAATTTTGAGATAGACGATACCAATTTTGTATTGACCGCTAAAGGAGACGACATAGTTGCCGCGGCGCTTTACACCGCCGCGTCCGTATTGCTGTCGGCAAGGGACGTTTTGGTCGTTAATCAGGACGAAAAGGTCGCTTTTGCCGTACCTCGCGGCGCGGCGACGGACGGATTTGCCGCCGGACCGATTCCGGTGCGTAAACAATTCGGTAGTGTGAACTTTTTTTGGTACGGTAGCGGCATAAAAAGCGGTACGTTACGTATTTATGACGCTTCCGGTAAATCATTAAGGAAAATCAAGGTGGATAACAATATATCTGGCAATTCGGGTAAGCGTGTTTTAGGTCAATGGGATTTAAAAGACGCCAAAGGGCGCGTCGTGCCGGAGGGTACGTATTTGGTTAAAGGCGCGTTTGAGGCGATAAGCGGAAAAAGCGAGAAGGTGTCTAAGATTTTGAGGGTACTGTAAAAAAAATAATTTTTTTTTGATTTTATAGGTGTAATATATTATATTTACTACGGTTAGGAGGCCACAAAATGGAAATGGACAGGCGGACATTCGACACGTTTCGTAAACTGATTTACGACAAGAGCGGTATTACGCTCGGCGAAGGCAAGGAGGCTCTTGTTTCCGCTCGCGTGGGCAAGCGTTTGCGGGCCTTGGGTTACGACAACTATAAAGATTACCTGCAATTTTTGACGGGTGACAGCGAGGAGTCGGAATCCGAGTTCATCGAGTTTCTTGATGTGATATCCACGAACGTTACCTCTTTTTTTCGTGAGAACGATCACTTTGTCTTTATGGCGGATTACGTTAAGCGTATGTTGAGCGAGGGGCGCGATAAGGTGCGTATTTGGTGCGCGGCCAGCTCCAGCGGGGAGGAGCCGTACACGCTTGCCATGACATTTCTCGAAAACGCGACGCATTTTCACGGGGATTGTAAGATATTGGCCACCGACATATCGACAAAAATACTTAAGATGGCTAGGGCAGGTAGGTATCCCGAGGCGAAGATGCAGGGCGTCAGTCCGCAATTACGCAGCAAATATTTCACGCACGAGGGGGCGGGGGCGAACAAGGTGTACACGGTAAGCGATACGCTGGCGAACATGATTACGTTCAAACGCCTTAATTTGTCAAAACCGCCGTTTCCGATGAAAGGTCCGTTTGATCTGATATTTTGCCGTAACGTTATGATATACTTTGACAACATCGTCAGGAAGAAGCTAATGGATGAGTTTTCTCGGTTGTTGCGTCCGGGCGGATACCTGATGGTAGGCCATTCTGAGAGTATGGCCGGTATGCTGTGCGATATGGATACCGTGCAACCGTCTGTGTATGTTAAGGGGTAGGACGTTGGGCGGGACTGGGGATTGTGACGTTGTTGGGTGCATAAATAAAAAACGTGTTGTCTGTGGTTTGCCGCCGTGCGCGGACGCTTACGGATAAGATTGAGAATCGGTAGGTACGATGAGCAATATAACTGTCGGCATATCGGATTGGGCATTGTCCAAAAAGACTGAGGATACGATAATCACGTATTCCTTAGGGTCCTGTTTGGGGGTGACCGTATACGACGCGCAAGCGCATGTAGGGGGTATGGTTCATTGCCAGTTGCCTAGTTGTTCTACGGAAGACAAGACAAAGGCCATACAGAATCCGGCGATGTTTGTGGATACCGGGGTTTCGTTACTCTTTCAGAAATTCTTCGATGCGGGCGGCCACAAATCACGTATGGTGGTTAAAGCGGCCGGTTGCGCGGCAATCTTGGACGCGAACGGCTTTTTCAGGATAGGCGAACGCAATGTCACGCTTTTTCGCAAATTATTGTGGAAAAACGGGATACTGCTGAACGGTTCGGAGGTGGGCGGCGATGTATCCCGTACGCTCGTCCTCAATATGGCTACGGGAAAAACATTCATCCGCTCTAAGGGCGAAGAGAGAGAAATTTAGTTAGGAGCTGCGCATAATGGCGTACAATATTTTGATTGTAGACGACTCACAGACGATGCGTGCCGTGCTGACGAAGACGATCTGTATGGCCGGTGTGGAGATCGGATCGGTCTTTGAGGCGGAGAACGGTAGGGAGGCACTCGACATTCTGGAAAAAGAATGGGTCGACATTGTCTTTGCCGACATCAATATGCCCGTGATGAACGGCGTGGAGATGGTTAAGGCAATGCAAAAGCTGGGCTACATGGAGTCCACACCGGTAGTGGTTATCTCCACGGAGGGTAGCAAAACGCGGCTCGACGCGCTACGGGATATGGGCGTAAGAGGTTTTTTGAGAAAACCGGTGTCGCCGGAGTTATTCAAGTCGGTCGTCGACGGGGTGTTGCTGGGTAACGCCGGGGAAGTCGGCGATTCCGCCGCAAACGGTCCAACGACGGACGCGTCCGCCGGTAAATCGGGAGGGGACGCCGTTACCGATAACGGTTCCGCCGCCGGTTCAGAGGCGGATGCTCAATAAAGAAAGGCGGTAAATGTGGAATCATCAGTTGCTCCTATGGTGTTGGACGGCGTTTGCAAGCTCATTTTAGAGGAGCTTGCGTTTCTCTTCTGCGAGTCTCAAGACGCCTCGGCGTTCGACTATAACCAAATAGAAGACGCGCTTGAGGCGTCTATGCGTTTTACCGGACCCACGAACGGTAAGTTTGAGATTGCGGCGGGGCGAAATTTGTGCCTGCTCTTGGCGAGCAATATTTTAGGGATAGAACCCAACGACGAAGCGGCCGGCTCCCACGCGGCGGACGCCCTCAAAGAGACCCTGAACATAATGTGCGGGCGTTTTCTGACGGAGGCCTACGGCGAAGAGGCGATCTTCAACCTTAGCGCGCCGGTCATGGGCGTACTCAACGATTTAGCTAAGGTAGACGAAGACGCTGAAGCGGAGTGTATGCAGTTCTTCGAGACGGAGGGGTATTGCTTAGTGGTAAAGTTGACGGTGTACAAGTCTTGACACCTTAAAGAATTCGATTTCAGGGAGTAGGTTGCTATGAAAGTAAGGGTACTGGTAGTAGACGACTCCGCCGTGGTGCGGCAGATACTGACTCGCGAGTTTTCCAAGGACAAGGACATTGAGGTTGTGGGCACCGCCCCCGACCCATACGTCGCGCGCGACAAGATCGTACAGCTTAAGCCCGACGTCATCACGCTCGACGTCGAAATGCCCCGTATGGACGGTGTGACATTCTTGCGTAAGCTGATGAAACACCACCCGATCCCGGTCATCATAGTTTCCTCGCTGACAGCCGCCGGTAGCGAACTCGCCATGGAGGCGCTACAGTACGGCGCCATAGACGTGATGTGTAAGCCCGGCACCGCGTACAGTGTGGGCGATATGTCCGAATTGCTCATCCAAAAAATAAAGGCCGCGGCGGTGGTTGATATGAGAAAACGCGCCGACATGATAAGAGAGCGCGCCGCCACGGCGTCGGAGCCGGTCAAGCGCCTCGCCATGACCAAAACGACGAATAAGATCATCGCCATAGGCGCCTCCACGGGCGGTACGGAGGCAATAAAGGATGTGATTACGTCCTTCCCCGCCGGCGCCCCCGGAACGGTTATTGTCCAACACATGCCGGAGTATTTCACCAAGTCTTTCGCCGAGAGACTCAACGCTTGCTGTGAGATAGACGTCAAAGAGGCCGAGCAAGGCGACCGCGTCATTCCGGGCAGGGCGCTACTCGCCCCCGGCAACAAGCACATGGTGTTGAAGAGATCCGGCGCCCAGTATTTAGTGGAGATCAAAGACGGTCCGCTGGTTTTCCACCAACGTCCGGCCGTCGAAGTGCTGTTCAACTCCGTGGCAATGTACGCCGGCGCAAACGCCGTTGGAATGATCCTTACCGGTATGGGCAAGGACGGCGCCAAAGGCCTGCTTGCCATGAAAGAGGCGGGGGCGTACACGATAGTGCAAGACGAGGCCTCAAGCGTTGTGTGGGGGATGCCGGGCGAAGCGTTTAAAGTAGGCGCCGCCACAATAGTCCTGCCGCTCAAAAAGATTGCGGCTGAAGCGCTGAAGAGGGCGGAGGCGGAGTAGACGGTCGGTAAATTATATCCAGTCCGTCAACCGCCCAAGCCAGTCTTTCAGTTTTGAGCGCACCACGCTCTTTCTTTTGTCCGGCGCGGTCGTTTCTTGACGCCGCGCGAGTTCCATGCGCTCCGCCGCTTCTTTTATCAGCAATTCCTGGCTGTCCACCGGATCCCCGTCGCGGCGTATCTTCTCGTAAAAGCCGTCGTTGCGCAGGCGGCGCGCTTTCACGTTGTCGTTTAGCTCCGTTTCTATCAATTTGTTGATAAGCGTCTTTAGCCGCTCGTCTAAAATAGGGGCGGCCACCTCTACTCGGCGCGTCGTGTTCCGCGTCATCATGTCGGCGGAGGCTATGTACATCTTTTGCGCCGCGCCTACGCCGAACCTGTACACGCGGGAGTGTTCCAAGAAGCGCCCCACTATGCTTATCACCGATATGTTCTCCGTAGCTCCCGGCAGTCCGGGTATCAGGCAACAGATGCCGCGGATGATGAGGTCTATCTTCACGCCGACGCAGGAGGCCTCCGAGAGCTTTTGGATAACGTCTATGTCGGTCATTGAGTTCAGCTTCATGAGTATGCGCCCGTTTTCCCCAAGCGCGATCTGCTCGTCGATAAGCGCCAACACGCCGCTCTTCAGGTTGGCCGGCGCGACCAACAGGTATTCGTAGTTGTCGTTTAGGTTCGCGACCGCCATATTCCGAAAGAAGCGGTTGGCCTCCGCGCCTATCTTCTGGTCGGCTGTGATGAGCGTGAGGTCGGTGTAGAACTCCGCAGTGACCTCGTTGTAGTTGCCGGTGCCGATCTGCGTAATATACTGTATCTCGCCGCGCTCCTTGCGGGTGATGAGGCACAGTTTGGCGTGTACTTTGATATCGTCGAATCCGAAGATGAGCCGGCACCCGGCCTCCTCAAGCCTCTCCGACCAGTTGATGTTGTTCTGCTCGTCGAAGCGCGCGCGCAACTCTATAAGCACCGTAACGTCCTTGCCGTTTTCGGCGGCGGCGCAGAGATATTCGATAAGGCGCGCTTTTTGGGCGACGCGGTAAATACTTATCTTTATGGAGATGACGCTGGGATCGTTGGCCGCTTCCCTTATCATCCGCAAGAACGGGTCCATGCTCTCGAACGGGTACATCAAGAGCACGTCCTGCTTGCGAATCTGCCGCATTATACCCTCCGCGGGCGTCGCATGCAACGTGACCTGCGGGGTGAAACCCGGGTACGACATGGATTGCTTTACGGCGGGGTTGAGCTTGCTCATTATGAGCGAAAGGTGCGAGAATTTCATAGGCGCTTTGGACGCGAAAATTTCTCGTTTCCCGATTTGCAACCTCTCACAAAATACCTTTTCAAAATTTTCTTCCGGCGGCGTCGCCGTCTCTAACCTGACGACGGACAAGCGGCGGCGTTTTTTCAGTAACTTCTTCATGAGAAAGCGAAAATCGCCTTCTATTTCCTCGCCCTCCTCCTCGTAATCTATATCGGCGTTGCGAGTGACGCACAAGACATTTTTCTCCGCGATCTCGTACATCTCGAAGAGTGCGTCTATGTTTTCGAGCACTATTTTGTCGAGAGTGATGTATCTGATGTCGTCGCCGCCGGGAAAGAAGAGTACCTCCGGCACGGTGTCGGGCAACGCCGCGATGCCGATC
>LIUJ01000235.1:0-246 GCA_001462255.1 Fibrobacteria bacterium GUT77
GGTAATAAAATAATATTCGGCGGGGAATATGTCAATAATAAAAATCAATAAAAAGCAAAAACGTCTTAGGCGGCGGCGCGGTATCTAACGCGGCCATACGATATGTAACGCTATATATTGATTTTCCCCCGCAATTAAACTATTTTTAATTTATGGATACCAACCTTGTGGCCCAAGCGCCCGATTTATCGCCGCCCGTTTCGGAGCTCCCGCGGGCGCCGCTTCCGGTGATCTCCATAGTGGGGC
>LIUJ01000235.1:420-4111 GCA_001462255.1 Fibrobacteria bacterium GUT77
GGGCAAAAGCAGCCTTTTTAACCGCATTTTGGGGCGCCGCGCCGCCGTCGTCGACGATGTGGCGGGGGTGACGCGCGACCGGAACTATATGCGGGCGGCTTGGAACGGCGTCGAGTTTACTTTAGTTGATACCGGCGGGCTGATACCGACGCTACGCGAGGCGATTCCGGAGGCGATTCGGGAGCAGGTGGACATCGCGGTGCGGGAGAGCGCGGCTGTGCTCTTCGTGGTGGAGCTGGGGACGGGCGTTACCGACCTCGACCAAATCATCGCCAAGAGGTTGCGGCAGGCTTTCGCCTCCAAGACTATTTTGGTGGTCAATAAGGCGGAGTCGGCTAAAGCGGCCTACGAGATACCGGCCTATATGCAACTTGGCCTCGGCAAACCCTACGCCGTTTCCGCGTTGCACGGCAAGGGTGTAGGCGACCTGCTTGAGGCCGCGCTTGATACCGCGCGGGAGAGCGCCGCGAGCGGTAGCGGGACGGCCGTAGACGCCGAGGGTCTGCGGGTAGCCATAGTGGGCAGGCCCAACGCCGGAAAGTCGTCGCTCGTCAATAAGTTGCTAAAGCAAAATAGAATGATAGTGGATTCGGTGCCGGGCACCACCCGCGACGCGGTAGACTCGCCGCTTGAAATAGACGGTAGAAAAATAGTATTGATAGATACCGCCGGTTTGCGTAAGAAAGCGCGCGTTAAGAAGAATGACTTGGAGTATTATTCGAACATGAGGGCGCTCGACAGTATAGACAGGTGCGACGTGTGCGTGCTTGTGGTGGACGTGAGCGTTGGGATAGGCGTGCAGGATATGCGTATACTGCGCAAGATATTCGAGTCGCGCAAGGGGGTGGCGCTCGCGTGGAACAAGTGGGATATTTTGCCCAAGGATCACAAAACGTTTGACAACCTCGTAGCGGATGTGCGCCATGAATATCAAGAGTTGCGAAACGTGCCGATGATATCGCTCTCGGCGCTGACGGGCCAAAGAGTGTCGTCGCTTATGGACGTAGTCTTCGGCGTTAAGGAGCGGATGACGGCGAGTGTGGGCGGAGCCGATTTTGAGAACAAAATTTTTGATTGGGTAAGGGCGCATCCTCATCCCGTTACCCCCGGCAAGGAGGTACGCTTTTTGGGGGCCAAGCAAATAACGGCCGCGTTTCCGCTATTTAGATTTTTCGTAACGCACCACGATTTGGTGAGTGTCTCCTACGAGCGCTTTTTAGCCAACAAAATCTACGATACGTATGATTTTGCGGGATGTCCGGTAGTCTTAGAGTTTAGGCCGATAGCAAGGGCGGGAGGTCAAAAGGCGGATGGAGTGACCGGTGGGGATTGACGCTGCGGCGAAGCCGAATGTGACGTCCCTGCGGTCATTGAGCGGAGTCGAAATGCGGGACTTTTTAATGAATGAAATTTATTTTAATATTTTGTTTTTATAGGAGGTACGAATGAACATAGGAATTTTAGGCGCCGGCTCCTGGGGCATTGCCCTCGCCGTGTTGCTTCACGGTAAAGGGCATCGCGTGACGATGTGGGAGTTTAGTCCCGAAGCGGCGCGGTTTTTAAACGAGAAGCGGGAACTTCCGACAAAACTTCCGGGAATCGTCATTCCCCCTGAAGTAAAGATCACAAACGACATTGCCGAACTGTTTGACGACTCCGAGCTCGTGCTGTGCGTAGTGCCGTCGCAAACCATGCGTCAAACGCTCAAGACCGTGGCTAAGGAGGTTAGCCGACAGGTACTCGACGGCATTAAGGGGTGGGTGATGGCGTCTAAGGGTATAGAGACCGGCACGCTTGAGCTTATGACCGACGTGTTGACGGACGAGATATCGGGGATTGACGCCGGCAGGGTCGCCGTACTCAGCGGCCCCTCGCACGCGGAAGAGGTTTCGCGCGGGATACCCACCACCGTCGTTGCCGCCTCGGAGAATCAGGAGTTGGCGTTGCTCATTCAGGAGAACTTTTCCACGGCGACGTTTAGGGTTTACACGAACGACGATATGCGCGGCGTGGAGCTTGCGGCGAGCATAAAGAACGTGATTGCCTTGGCGGCGGGAATAATAGACGGGATGGGATTCGGCGACAATACCAAGGGGGCGCTTATGACCCGCGGCATAGCGGAGATGATGCGCTTGGGTCGCAAGATGGGCGCGAAAGACTCTACGTTTTCCGGCCTCGCGGGAATCGGCGACCTTATTACCACGTGCATAAGCCGTCATAGCCGAAACCGTCGCATGGGGGAGCTCATCGCGAGCGGGTTGTCGCTTAGCGAGGCGTTGTCTAAGATGACGATGGTTGCGGAGGGCGTGGAGACGGCGCGGTCGGCCTACGCGCTTTCGCAAAAAATAGGTATAGAGATGCCCATAACAACGGAGGTCTATAAGGCGCTCTTCGACGGCAAGCCGATAAAGGAGGCCGTGCGCGACCTTATGATGAGGGAAACCAAACCGGAATTTTGGTAAGGCGATTCGGTAAGTGTCAACACCCTAAGAATGTGGGTTTAAATCATACGAAAGACATTGACTTGATATCGATTAACCCGAAAAATTACAGAGGTGCGACGGCAAATGCGAATATCGAAAGATGAAAACGCCATGAGCGATCAACACGGCGCGGTGGGGGTCGGTTTGGCCAAAAAAATGTACTACTCGATAAGCGAGGTGTGCGCCGCGACCGGTATTGAACCGCACGTTTTGCGCTACTGGGAGAAGGAATTTTCGCTGTTGCGCCCCAAAAAAAACAGCGGCGGAAAACGCGCCTACAAAGAAAAAGACATTGAGACGATTATCAAGATAAAGCGTATGTTGGAGGAAGATAAGTACACGTTGCAGGGGGCCAAGAGCAAACTTACGGACGAACGGCGGGAATTACGCGGCGGCGGAAGCGCCGCCGTGAAACGCGTGAAGGCCGATCCGGTGGGGGAGCGCGACGGGTCAACGCCGATATCAACCCGAACGAACGCCGCCGGTGAATTGACAAAACGAAAATCCGTTCTCCCCAAAAACAATGACGGCGACGCCGCTAATGAAGGCGTCCGCGGTGTTGACGACGCGTTGGTTTTGAGTATACGCGACGAGCTTAACGGGGTGTTGGCGCTATTGGAGCGAAAATGTTCCGACTGATACGCAAAGATTCGGGCGACGGTATCGTCTGCGGGTTTAGCGGGGGCGAGGTCATTATTGCGCCCATATCCGTTGAAGGCTACCCGGAGCCGGGCCCGCCGAGGAAGCGGTGCGCGTCCGGCGGTTGCGGGAGTTGCGGCGGGTGCATGACGCTTGCGTCCATACCCAACGGCTACGCGCGAAGGTTTTTTGTTTCCGTAAGCGGCGTCGCGAATTACAAAATCGGAGATCGCGTAAAGTACGAGCGCTTCATACCCGAACCGAACTTTATGAGCGCGCTGATTTTCGGTTTACCCGTGGCGCTTGCCATGGCGGTGATGCTCTGCTATCTGATAACGGCGCCGCAACGCGTAGAGTCGCCCTCCGCCGCGTTATGTATAGCTGCGGCGTTCTTTACCGGTATTTTGATTGTGGGGGCGGTCAATAATGTATTCAAAAGAAAATATCCGGCGGTAATAACCGGCTTCTCCGCCGAATAGGAGATAAAAAACAAAAAAAAGAGACGGTCCCAAAATTTGTGTAAACCGATTTTATCTGACTTGACCATCGCGCCGAAGGCACCGTGTTTA
>LIUJ01000235.1:4285-10775 GCA_001462255.1 Fibrobacteria bacterium GUT77
GTTTATCGCGCCGAAGGCAATCTCGAAAATTTGCCGAATAAAATTTAAAGTTTACACAAAAATGGCTACGTTATTGCCGCGCGTTCCCGTCAAATACTGTCCGTACGGCGATATCCGTATAATAGGCTCTCAATATTTGTTCAAAATTCTCTCCGGCCCGCGCTCTCGCTATTGCCCCCACTTGGCACATTCCTACCCCGTGACCGTAGCCGACGCCGGTTATCGTTATTTCACCGTTCGCGATGGTCGCGTTGTTGAAGTTTGCCGAGCGGAGGGCCTGTTGCGATGGAGTGTTCCGGCGCAGGACGAAACGCGCCTTTTCGCCGCTCATGGCGTATTCACCGGCGCTTGTGACGAGCGCCAGTTTGCTGACTCGGCCGCATCCGGCGCGCGCACGTACCTCTATGCGGCGCAAAGTTCCGCCGTTGTAGGGCGGGGTCATGTTTCCCTCGCCGGCGTGTTGCTTTATGGTGCTTGACAAGCGGCTCATGCTCCACGTCTCCGTCCATCTAAAGGCGCTCCCTTGACCGCAGTAGGGTTTTCCGCTTTTGTCGGCGTCGCTCCTTGACCGCAGGTATGGGCAACTCTCGCCGCCCCACGCGTCCTCTATGTTCGCGGTTTGCCCGCCGCAGGTCGAGTGGTAGTACGCGTCCACAATGTCGTTGTTGTAGGCAAGTATTAGATCGTTTGTCGCGCGAATTGCCATATCGGGGACGGTTGCCTCGGCGTTTGCCCCGCCGTAAACCTGGTCGGCGACGGTGGAGGCCAAGTCGAAAGGCTTGTCGGCGTTTTGCGACATCCTCTTGTAGGTATAAGTGCGCGCGGCTATCGCTTGCGCCTTTAGCGCCTCAAGCTCGGCCTCGCTCAAACTCCCGATTTCGAGCGGCACAACGCCCCGCAGGTAGTCTTCTACGTGGAGCGCGTTTATTATGGATACCGTACCCGCGTTTTCGGGGACGACGATAACGGCGCCGCGATAGCCGTTTTCGCCAAGTTCAAGCAGGTTTGTCGCGGAACTCACGTAGAGCGTGCACGGCAGGCGCAACTCCTTTTTGACGTTGTTTACCGTGGCGGTTATTACGTCGGACGGGCCGTAGGTTGCGTCTATGTTCATGCGTCCGCGAAAGCTCATGGAACCGTTTGGCGTGTAAACTTGCGCCGTGGCGGCGGAGTAGACGACGGCCTCGGTTACGCCGCGTTTGAGCAGTATCTTTACGGGCCGCTTAGGCGCGGCGATTGCCGGATAGCGTAGGGAGCGCGCGGCGGGCGTTTGGGGAGCGCGAGCTGTTTGGGAGGGCGCGTCGCGTCGCGGGGCGCCCTCCTCCTCGAAGGCGCGAGCAAAGTCGACCTCGTGCGTTTTTACGACGCTGCCTCGGAGGTTCCCGCCCCACGCTGAAGGCTGATCGTTTTTTGCCGATGATTTGGACTTGTCCGCCGCGGCGGGCTTGTCTTTGGGCGGTGCGCCGCCGCCGGGGTTGGGCGTCATGCCCAACTTGGCGCAATCCATAAGCAACGACAGCGACGCAAGTAAAGGCAACAACACCCGCGCCGCCTTAGTCAAACTCGCCCGCCGATATTTTTTTGAGCTTGCCCCTAAGCAAGCCGCGTTGGACGGCTGATACATGGTCTATGAACAGAATGCCGTTAAGGTGATCGATCTCGTGCTGCAGGGCTTTGGCTAAGAGCCCGGAAGCGTTCTTTATAGTGTACTCCTCGCCCTTCTCGTTTCGCGCCCGCACGCTCACCCGCGTCGGACGGCTCACGTCGAGCGAGATCCCCGGTAGGCTTAGGCATCCCTCGTCTTCTACGGTCGTTTCCTCCGAGGTTTCTATAATTTCGGGATTGACTAATACGTAGGGCGGCGTCTCGCCGTACTCCGTGTCTATGACGGCTACACGTTTGGAGACCCCAACCTGCGGCGCGGCGAGGCCTACGCCGTTGGCCTCCCGCAACGCCTCCGTCATCCCCTCAACAAGTGCGCGGAGGTCGTCGTCAAACGCTTCGACCGGCGCGGCCGTTTTACGTAACACGGGGTTGCCGTAATAGCAAAGCTCCGGCACCTTACTTGCTCTCCTTGACGTCCGGCGCCGGCGTCTCCGCGGCAAGCGCCTTGTCGTCGTTTATCAAGCTCGAAATGGCCGATTTCGTGACCTCTAAAGTAGCTCCCTCACCGCTCTTTACGATGTAGGTAGAATCCTTGACGAGGGTTATTACGCCCACAATCCCCCCTATAGTCAGCACCTTGTCGCCCTTTTTGAGCGCCGAGAGCATCTTTTGACGCTCCTTTTGCTTCTTCTGTTCCGGTCGGATCATAAAAAAGTAGATAATGGCGAACATCGCGGCCATGATGAACAGAAAGCTTCCCCCGAATGGCCCCTGAGGCGGGGGAGGGGCACCGCCGTCGCCGCCGCCGTCTTGTTGCGCGAAGATCGGTAAGGCGAAGAACGCAACCGTGGTCGCCGTTAGCGTTAGTGCCGTAAATACGGTTGACTTGATTTTGGAGATGGACATTGCGCTTCCTCTTTTCCTTTCGTTTTCGTTTTGTTTTTTCGGTATTTCGGTGTCGGTTGATGAACATTAACATTAATACTGATACGGGTTCGGTTGCCCGCACGGTAACGTAAATCAACGATTTTGGGATTAATATACATTATGGGCGGGTGAAAATGAACTAAATATTAAATCAAATTTATCTCGGCGAAGCCTAATGTTGCGTTGTAATATATTTTAGAACTATAAAAATTAAATTTTTTTATTGACACCGCGCACGCCGTGATTTATTTTAGATGTGATTTGGTGATCGGTTTTATTGTAAGTAAAAGCTTTGGCAGCGTAGCTCAGTCGGTTAGAGCAGTGGAATCATAATCCACGTGTCGGGGGTTCAATTCCCTCCGCTGCTAAGTTTTTTAACGAGGCGCCCTTGTATTATACGGTATGGGGGCGCCTCTTTTTGCGTCAATACCCTTGAATGGTACCATAATGCCCGCGCTACCCCCCCATACGTTTCCCGAAATAGCCGAGTTTTTCGAGTCTATAGGCGCGTCTCCGGCCGCCCCGGTTTCCGTCGCGGTGGGCGTTAGCGGCGGGGCGGACTCGGTCGCGTTGCTCCATATATTACATAGATACCGCGAGGACTTCGGCGTCGGCAGGCTCGTCGCGGCGCACGTCAACCACGGGCTTAGGGGGGCGGAATCGGACGGGGACGAGGATTTCGCCCGCGGCGAGGCGGAGAAACTGGGGGTCGAGTTCGTGAGCGTCCGCTTGAATCGCGCGGACGATATCAATGTATATAATAGTAATGATACGGATAGCGACGATTCACCCGGTTTATACGGTTATGGTAATGATGCCCGCGAATCTTACCGACTCGGCAACGGCGACTTAGGTATTGAGGCTTGGGCTCGCCGGGAACGCTACCGCTTTTTTGCCGAGGTAAGGCGGGACTACGGCGTAGACCGAATAGCTACGGCGCACACGGCCGACGATCAGGCGGAGACGGTGCTAATGCGTTTGACGCGCGGCGCCGGGATCCGCGGGTTGCGGGGGATACTGCCGGCGCGCGGCGACGGCGTGATTAGGCCGATGCTCGGCGTTGAGCGCCGCCGGCTTATAGAGTGGTTGTCGGCGCACGGCGTAGGGTACCGCGTCGATTCGTCGAACGCCGATTTGCGTTTCAGGCGCAACCGGATCCGGGCGGAGGTAGTCCCCAAGCTTGTGGAGTGCGATCCGTCGGCGGTGAGGAACATTGCCGCCGCCGCTACCGCCGCGCGTGCCGCGTGGGAAGCCGTAGAGGGACGGGTAGGGGAGTGGTTGAACAAGTACGCGCTAAGGGTTAGCCCGGAGATATTCCACATTGAAAAGGCCGGGTTGACGGGCGAGGGCGGCGTCGCTACGGCGCGGGAGGCGTTGCTTGTCCTGTTTGATGAGCACGGCATCCCCCCGTCTCGGCTACACATAGAGCGAGCGGCGGCGGCGCTTGCGGGGGCGACTTTGGGCGCGAAACAACTTCTGCCCGGCGGGTGGATTCTCCATTGCCGCGAAGACCGCGTTTGTTTCGTCAAAAATCGTCAAAATTGAACCGGATCTGTCCGGCAAAGCCACCGTGTTTATCGCGCCGAAGGCAATCGCGAAATACGCCAAATGAAATCTATAGTTTACACAAAATTTGAAACTGTCTCCATCGTTCGGGTTTATCGTTAGCCGCGTTTTAAGACGCGGCGGCGTTGGGCAGTCTATTCGTTTTACAAACAATTTACAAAATCGTCACAAACCCAAAACTTCGTAGGAGTATTTTCTTCTAACAATAAATCGGGCGCTTTGGCCGTTTGCGGGGCGTCTCTTGTGGGGATGTTTCAACATTACAATTAAAAAAGGGGTTTTGCATGAACGGGAAAGCTCGTATCGGTTTTGCGGTTGTCGCGGCTTGCGCGCTTGTTTTGACGGGGACGCAGTGCGGTAAGTCGGGTGAGAAGTCTGATGCTAAGGCGGAGAAAAAGCGTGAAATCACGGTGATTTCCCGCGAGGAGAGCTCCGGGACGCGCGGGGCGTTCGACGAGCTCATGAAAATTACGGACGGCAAGACGAATATGCTCTTCGCCGAGGCCGTAATCGTTAGTTCCACCGACGAGGTCGCCTCTAAGGTCGAGGTGGACAAGGAGGCCATCGGCTACACGTCCATCGGCGCCATCACGAGCAAGGTGAAGGCGCTTACGGTCGACGGCGTCGCCGCAGAGGAGGCCAACGTCAAAAACGGTACCTATAAGATCTCCCGCCCGTTTGCGGTAGCGTTTCGGACCGGCGAAAAAAATCAGATTGCCGCCGATTTCATCGCGTTCCTAACCTCAAAAGAGGGGCAGGCCTTGGTTACCAAGACCGGTTACATAGAGATCGACAATCCCGCGGACTACAAACCGGCCAAACTCAAGGGCAAGCTGACGCTCTCCGGCTCAACCTCGGTTGAGAAGGTTATGGAAAAGCTGAAGGAGAAGTACGTGGAGCTTAACCCCGACGTTAATGTGGAGATCAACTACAACGGTTCGTCCGCCGGAATCAAGGACTGCTTAAGCAAGAAGAGCGACATCGCCATGAGCTCCCGCGAACTTAAGGCGGAGGAGAAGGAGCAGCTTACCGGCACGACCTTCGCGCTCGACGGCATAGCCGTGGTCGTCAACGTTGCGAACGGGATGAGCGCCATAACCTCGGAAAACATCACAAAAATATTCAAGGGCGAGGTTAGGTACTGGAACGATTTGGCCGCGCAGTGAGGACGGTTTGTCCGCGATTGTTCCGTCGTTTGCGGGATAATCCCGCGACGACGGCGTTTTTAAGAAATCGGCGTCGAGACCGGCCGATGTCAATTTACAAACAATTTACGCGCCCGTCACCGCGATAAAACAGCGGCGGCGTATTTTTAGAGTGACGTGATGATTTGTAAGAAAACGAATTGACGAACGCGGGTCGGTTGACGGTTGACTGTCGCGTTATAAAACCAATTGCCTTATTTAGAAAGGGGATTTGACATGAACAAGAAATTTATGGCGCTCGGTTTGGGTCTCGCGGCCGCTACGTTGTTTTCGGGATTGTTCGTAGACGTTGCGGCTCAAGGTAAGGAGAAGAAGAAGGAGATTACGGTTATTTCCCGCGAGGAGAGTTCGGGGACGCGCGGGGCGTTTGACGAACTCATGAAGATTACGGACGGCAAGACGAATATGCTCTTCGCCGAGGCCGTGATAGTAAGTTCCACCGACGAGGTAGCCTCCAAGGTAGAGGTGGACAAGAACGCCATAGGCTATACGTCGATAGGGGCGATTACCCCCAAGGTGAAGGCGCTCACGATTGACGGTGTGGAAGCTAAGGAGTCTAACGTAAAAAACGGGACGTATAAGATCTCCCGCCCCTTCGTGGTCGCGACGCGTACCGGGGCGTCTTTGCCCATAGCCGCCGACTTCGTCGCGTTCATAGCCTCAAAGAACGGTCAGGCGATAGTCTCCAAAGCCGGCTACATTCCGATTGACGGCGCCCGCGATTACAAACCCGCGAACCAAAACGGTAAGCTGACTCTATCCGGTTCCACGTCGGTGGAAAAGGTAATGGAGAAGCTTAAGGAAGAGTACCGCAAACTGAACCCGAACGTAAACATAGAAATCAACTACAACGGCTCGTCCGCCGGTATCAAAGATTGTTTGGACAGCAAGAGCGACATAGCCATGAGTTCGCGCGAGTTGAAAGCGGAAGAGAAAGCCAAACTGACCGGCACAACTTTCGCGTTGGACGGCATAGCCGTCATAGTAAATAAAACCAACGATTTAAACGCAATCAAATCGGAAACGGTAACAAAGATTTTTAAGGGAGAACTGCGCTTCTGGAATGACCTTGCAGGACTTTGACAAGGAGCGAAGCGACGAGGCAATCTCGAACATATAACGTAATTCAAGGAGATTAGCGTCGCTGAGATAAACAAGTTGTTTCGCGACGCGAAGCGGCGCATGTT
>LIUJ01000236.1:0-4926 GCA_001462255.1 Fibrobacteria bacterium GUT77
CGCCGCCAACTCCTTTTGGGCGGTAACGGACGCCAACTGCATAGCCTTCTCACCCTCCGCCGTCGCCAAACTTGTCGCTTTGATACCCTCCGCCTCCGCCATCTTGGTCCTTTGAATAACATCGGCCTCGGCAAAACCTTTAACCTTAACGACGTCCGCGTCGGCTGACCCCTTCACCTTAATCGCCATCGCGATGTTCTCGGCGGAAGTTTTCTCTCCCTCCGATTTCACTATGACGCTTTGCCGAGCCGCCTCCGCGTTCAATATAGTGGCGTCCTTTTGCGCCTCGGTGTTGACGACCACCGCCCTCTTCTCAATCTCCGCCTTACGAACCGTAGCCACCTCAAATACCGCCATCTCCTTCGTCTTAGTGAGTTTGGCCTCCTCCTGCACCTCCTGCTTGGACTTCTCCTGGGCGATTCCCACGTTCTTCTCCGACTCGGCCTTTTTCTCACCTACTTTTTGGAACGCCTCCGCCTTGCGAACCTCGACTATTTGATTTGCCTCTATCTCCGCCTGAGATGCCCTTTGGTTGTTCTCCGCGACCACTATTCTGGATTCCTTTTCGATATCGGACTTCTTCTTCGCCATTATATTCTCTATAACGCGTGAACCGGAGGCGTCCCTAACGTCCATAAGCTCTATGTTCTTTGTGCACTGAACGCCCCACTGCATCAAATTCTCCCTAACCGAGGTAGTAAACGCTTGGCCGTACTGGGAGCGCTCGCTCATTATGGTCTCCAAATCCGACTTGGCAAGAATCGACCGAACGGCGCCCTGCACGATGCCGGCCAAGTGCACCTTTAGTTCCTCGAACGACTCCACCTTGGCGGCGGCGATATTGGTATCCGTAATCGAAAAGAACGCCTTAATATCAACCTTAAACGGCAACCTATCCTTGTCGTAGGCGTCGTACTCCAGCAAATCAAGGTCAAAGTTGGATACCGGCAACTCGCGAACGGTTATACCGACAATAGGCAACCAACGCGGCCATCTATAGTACACGTTACCGGCCGGCTGTCCCGACCCGTAAGAAATGGTCCGCTTGCCGCGTTGCACGATATGCACGACATTCGGAGCCACAATTCTACGTTTGGACAAAACCCAAATAATAAAAAAGAAAAACAGAACGGCGGCGATTCCAATCAAAAGGTTTGTCATAAAAACTCCTTTAAGCGTTTGATTTAGATGATGACGGCGCACGGCCGCATAATAAATAATATACTACGACACTGTTTCTATGTCAACGTTTTTATGAAAAAATTTCCCGGTCGAGGCCGTTATCGCGACGGTCTGATTTTTTTTGACATATTTTTATCATTTACAAGATATTTGTATGTATATTTATTATTGTATACGGTAATATCAACCGATTTTAAGAATACGGTATTTGAACCGACGCGTAGGGTTCCAAAACAATGGAGAGCATTATGAAAAAAGCGCTGATTCGCGGCCTCGTCCGCGTATCGTTGGCGTTGCTGTTGGCTAACCGGCTAAGCGCTCAACAGGAGAGGCCGGTTTTCACGTGGGGTAGCGTGGCTATCGGCGGCGGCGGATTTGTTTCCGCTGTTATCGCCGACCCTAATGAGCGGAACCTTTTTTACGCCCGCACCGACGTCGGGGGCGCGTACCGCTGGGACAACGCGTCGTCTAAGTGGGTCTCCTTGATGGACTGGGTGGACGTGACGGAGCGGGGGCTTTTGGGCATTGAGGCAATCGCCGTTGACCCCCAAGAGGCGGGGAAGGTATATATGGTCGCCGGCACGTCGTACTGGAACGACGGGCGCAGCGCGTTCCTGCGTTCTTCCGACAAGGGAAACAACTGGGAGGTTATATATACATGGGATGAGGGCGGAGCGAAAGGGGGCGTAGTTACAAAATTCAGCGCCCACGGCAACGGTATGGGGCGTGGTAACGGCGAAGCGTTGGCCGTTGACCCGAATAATTCGGACGTTATGTTCTACGGGTCGAGAAATAGGGGGTTGTTCAAATCAACCGATAACGGAACGACGTGGAACAAAGTCAACGCTTTCACCGCGGCGTCCGGTTCGGATACTACGTGGAACGGTTCCGGTTTTTCCTTTGTGACTTTCGCCCCGGGCAGTTCAAGTACGCTCTACGCCGGATTTCTTCGCGCCGATAACAACGTATTCCGCTCGACGGACGGCGGCGCGACTTGGAGCGTTATTCCCAATCGTCCCAAACCGAAGACCGTCGGCGGATACACGCCGCCGCTCATGCCGCAGCGCATAGCGATTACCCCCGACGGGGCGAACGTTTACATAACGTTTGGAGACGGCGCCGGGCCGCACACTATGCAGTGGGACGAGGGGTGGGGGCCTATAAACGATTGGTTCAACCGAGGCGCGGTTTTGAAATATCAAGTTGCGAGCGGGGCGTGGACAAACATTTCGCCGGAAAACTTCATAGACCCGAACGGTGCGACGGACGACGCCCCCTCCGAATATGTCGCCTGCTTTAGCGGGGTTTCCGTCAACCCGTCAAACCCGTCGGAAATCGTCGTTTCATCAATCGGGTATATGGGGCCGCAATTTTGGAAACAGCCCGGGGCGGCAAACTCCTGGTCGGCCCAGTGGGGGTCGAATATCTATTATACGAGCGACGGCGGCGCGACGTGGATACCGTCGTTTAAGTACTATTGGATGGAGGGCGGCGTCTATCCCTCGGTGGAACAGATGAGTGAAAACGGCATCGGGTGGATGTTCAATAGTTCCATGCACTGGAGCGGTAGCGCCATATTCGATTCGTTTGACTCGAAACGCGTGTGGGTAACGTCGGGCAACGGTGTGTTCGCCACCGCCGATATAACCGATTTCGATTACGCGCCGCCTGAAAACTCATGGAGCGACCCGACGCTCGATCAACGCACGGTATGGAAAGTATTCTCACACGGCATAGAGGAGACCGTTCCGTTTGAGGCGGTAAGTATCCCCGGCGGGCCGCTTATCTCGGTGATAGGGGATTACGACGGATTTCGGCATGACAATATTACTCAATATCCGTCAAAACGCCACCAAACAAACGTAAGCGGTTCAAACGTGTCATTAGGCACTAACGTCGCGCTGGCGTTCGCTCCGAAATCGGGACGGTTGGTAAAAGTCAGCAAATCGCGCGAGTACGAGGGTCAACACAACAATATTCCCATTTCGCCGCTGCAGTTTTCAAGCGACAGCGGGCGCACGTGGAGCGTTGACACTTACCCGAACGGATTAAGTAGCGATTTGTCCGGCGCGGTGTCGGTGGCAATTTCCGCGGACGGTCAAACCGTGTTGTGGACGCCGCAATCCGAGAATGACGTGACCGGGATTCCGGTACGGCGCTACAGCGGCACCGCGTGGAGCGTTGTAAGCGGAATCGACGGCGCTTATGTAGTCGGCGACCCTGAAAACGAGAATGTATTTTACGCCTACAACCGCAAATCCGGCAAATTGTTTAAGAGCAACGACAAAGGCGCAACGTTCGCGGAAGTATCCTCACCCGGCGCGAGCGATTTTCAGAAATTTCGGCTCGCTCCGCAACGAGAGGGCGATATTTGGATTCCACTCACCGGCGGCGGGCTTATCCGTTCCGTTGACGGAGGAAACACATTCGGCAAAATCCAAACCGTTTCTTACTGCGAGGCGGTCGGCTTCGGAAAAGCCGCCGAGGACAAAACGTTTCCCACAGTTTTCATTTTCGGCAAAGTGGGCGGCGTCACCGGCGTATTCATGTCAAACGACGAGGGTGAAAACTGGGTAAGAGCAAACGACGACAAACACCAGTACGGCGGCCTCGCCAACGGGGAATTTGTAACCGGAGACATGAACGTCTACGGTCGCGTCTACATGAGCACCGCCGGACGCGGCATAGTGTTCGGCGAAATTACCGGAACGGCGTCGCCGGTCAACTTCCGTACCAAAACAACAGCGGCGACGGCCATAAAGATAAGAGGCGCGACGCTCAAAATTTCCGCCGCGAGCGGCGACGTCCATCACGTCCGCGTCTTCGATCTCAAAGGGCGGCAGGTTTACAAAAAAACGGTGGCCGGCTCGGCGACGGTTTCAATGAACGGAGTCTTGCCCAAGGGAAATTTTTTGGTGTCGGTGAGGCGGAACGGGGCGACGGTGTACCGTAGCAAGATGAGAGTCGTCAGGCCGTAGTTATCCTAAAATGATTATTACGGCAATTAACAAATAACGCGCACCATACATTTGATAACAAAGGTAAGCCGAAGTGATTTCGTTTGAGGGAATTTCCAAGCAATATGGCGAGACGATACTGTTTGACGGCGCGACATTCGGCATAAACGAAACGCACCGTACCGCGCTGGTAGGGCCCAACGGGGCCGGCAAGACGACCCTGTTGCGGCTGATAATGGGGGTAGAGCAACCCGACGGCGGGACGCTAAAGTTGCCGGGGACGCTTACGGTCGGCTGGTTGCCGCAAGAGGTGGAAACGCTCTCCGAGGCCACGCCGCTTGAAACCGTGGTAGAACCGTTCAAGCACCTGTTGCGTTACGAAGAGCGCCTTGGGGAGGCGGCGGCGGCAATCAGCGGCGGCGACAGCGGTGCCCTTGCTAAGCTCGACGAGCTTGAACGCGAAATGCACGTCAACGACGGGTTCTCCATAGCGCCCCGCGCCGAGATGATACTCGACGGCTTGGGCGTTCCGCGCGAATCCTGGGACAAGCCGCTTCGCGAACTCTCCGGCGGCTTTCGCATGAGGGCGGTCTTGGGGCGGTTGCTACTCCAAAATCCCGGCTTCATGCTACTAGACGAACCCACCAACCACTTGGACATGGATTCTCTGATTTGGTTGGAGCGGTTTTTGGCTTCTTACAAGGGCGGAATGCTTATCGTAAGCCACGACCGCGATTTTCTCAATAGGATGTGTACGCACACTGCCGACGTCCGCAACCGCAACGTC
>LIUJ01000236.1:5187-6349 GCA_001462255.1 Fibrobacteria bacterium GUT77
TACCAAAAACCTTGAGTCAAAAATAGCGAGCGCCGAGCGCTTTGTGGAGCGTTTTGGGGCCAAGGCGACTAAGGCCGCCCAAGCGCACTCCAAGGCCAAGATGGCGGAGAGTTTGAAGGCGGAGTTGCCGGTGATAGAGGCGGAGCATAAGACCGTAAGCTTCAAGTTTACATGTTCGCGGGAGTCCGGCGCCGCGCCGCTGGTACTTAAACGCTGTTCCGCCGGTTACGGGGAAAGGGTAGTGTTAAGCAATATAGACTTGGAGATACACCGAGGCGACAAGGTAGCAATCGTCGGTCCGAACGGGGCGGGAAAATCGACGTTGCTAAAGCTATTAGCCGGAATGATTAAGCCTGTAAGCGGTGAGATGATACTTGGGCACAACGCGGAATTGCGTTATTTCGGGCAACATCAATTGGAACAACTCGACGGCGAGGCGACGCTCTACGATACGGTAGCCGCGCACTCGGCGAGTAGCGACAGAACTTATATAAGGAACGCCCTCGGCGCGTTCCTGTTCAGCGGATCGGCGGTCGATAAAAAGGTAAAAACACTCTCCGGCGGGGAAAAGTCGCGCTTGGCGTTGGCTACTATACTGGCAAGCCCCGGAAACGTCCTCTTATTGGACGAACCGACGAACCACTTGGACATAGCGTCGATAGAAACGCTGTCGGAATCGATGGCCTCCTACGCCGGAACGATACTGTTCGTCTCCCACGACGAATACTTCATATCGCGTTTAGCCGCGAGAATAATAGAGGTAAGACCGATGCGCCTGAGAGATTTTCCCGGCAATTTGGCCGATTACAGATATTATGTGGACAAATTATTCAAGGAACAAGACGAAGCGGTAACGAACAAAAAGAGCAAATCAACACCGTCCGCGAATGCGGTTGATGAAAAAGAAACAAGAATCAGGGAACGCGAAGAGAAAAAAAAGCGAGATCGGGAAACGTCGAAGTTGGAACTGGAGATAGCGAAAAAAGAGGCGCTTATAGCGGAACAGGAATCTATACTAAACGATCCCGAAAACGCGCTGAAATACGAATCGTTGCACGCGGCGTCGGAGGCGATAGGCGCGTTGAAAAAAGAGTTGGACGAGTTGATGGAGAAGTGGGTGGAATTGGGGCAATAAATGTTAGAGACTGTTACAAAATTTGTG
>LIUJ01000237.1 GCA_001462255.1 Fibrobacteria bacterium GUT77
ACTACAAAAATGAACGAGTTACAACAAACTACGCATACCGCGTCAGCAACGCGCGCATTAGAAACTGTGGGCATATCGCCTACGGCCGCTGTACTTCTTGCCCCCCCCTCCACCCCACCAACTAAACCGTTGATTTTAAAGGAGTTACGACAAGCGATATCCTGTTACCAGGTAGGATATTGTATAGACATATCTATTTTTGGCATGTTTTTACCTACCATACACTTAAACAATCATTAAGGAGGCTTTTATGAGCTTGTTTTCTCGGCAGGGATGGAAACGTACGCTGTTGGTTGCGGCGATGACTGTGGCAGGGGCGGTTTGCGCGTCTAACGTTGCCGCGCAAGGAAAATCTGTTTCGGGTACGTTTACCGACAAGAGAGACGGAAAAACGTACAAAACGGTGAAGATTGGGGGTAAGGTTTGGATGGCGGAGAACTTGAAATACAATAACGGAGTTACGGTAGGTGACGGTGAATTTGTCGGCATCCAAAATTATTGGTGTGGTGGTTACGAAACCGACGCGGACAGTTGCGACAAGTACGGCGGGATATACGGTACGGGGGCTGCTTCAAAAGCTTGTCCGCCAAAATGGCATCTGCCAACAGAACAAGAATGGGATGTTTTGTTTAAAAAGGTAGGGGGTAGAGAGGTCGCGGGTAAAAAATTGAAAGCCAAAAACGGGTGGGGTGAAAGTGGTGGAGGTACGGACGAATATGGATTTTCGGCTTTAGCCTCACCACCAATACCACTAACAAATGTGAGTTGTTGGTGGTCGTCTGAGTTTGAATATGAAGGAAGTATATACTTTATGATGTTCAAAGAGTATGATAGCGTGGGGGTAGGTGATGGCGAAGGCCTTTGCGCTGTGCGTTGTGTTCAAAACTGACGCGCAACAGAACCGATACCGCTATCGTTCAATTCCATTGCGAATAGCGTCGGCGATAAAATTGTTTTTACACATACAAACTTTCATTCTTAGGAGGCTTTATGAAATTGTTTACTCGGTTGAGACGGACACTGTTGATTGCGACGGCAGTGATGGTTGGAACGGTTTGTTTGACAGGGTGCGGAGGAGGTGACGAAGATTCCGGCGGGAATAACACTAGTGAGAATAACACCGGTGAGAATAATACCGGTGGGAATAACACCGGCGGCAGTAATATCGTTTGGGATAATAATTGTACGAGTGCCGCGACGTGCAAACAAGTAACGATAGGAACACAAACGTGGATGGCGGAAAATTTAAACGTAGAAACTACGAATTCAAAGTGTTATGAGAATAAACCTGATAGTTGTGCTAAATACGGTAGGTACTATTCTTGGGATGTGGCGCAGACGGTTTGTCCGGCGGGATGGAGATTGCCGGATACGGCGGATTGGATGCAGTTGATAGATTTTGTGGGCGGTTCTTCAACGGCGGGCGCTAAGTTGAAATCGACAAGCGGATGGATAGATGGTAATGGAACGGATGAGTACGGTTTTTCAGCTTTACCGGGAGGCATAGGTTCAGTAGGCGGTTCCAGCGGTGGAGCAGGAGATTGGTGGACAGCAACGCCTCATTGGAGCGGTGGGTACCTCGTGGCTATGAGCTGGGGAAATAACAGCGTACGCATTACGGTCGATGGTACTCTTCACGGTAACTCCGTGCGTTGCGTTAAAGCCAACTATTTCAGAATAACTTTCGACCCAACAAACGGCACGGTAACCCCCGCATCAGTCGCGACGGGCACAGACGGTAAACTTACAAATTTGCCTACGCCTACACGAAAGGGTTATGCGTTTAACGGTTGGTTTACTGCGGCTACCGGCGGCGCGGAGATAACGACAAGTACGGTATTTTCAGAAAGTACTACAATATACGCGCAGTGGACGCCTAATAATAACTGTACAAGTGCCGAGACATGCAAGCAAACGACAATAGGAGGTCAGACATGGACGGCGGAGAATCTTAACATGGAGACGGTAGATTCGTGGTGTTATGACAACAACGCCGATAATTGCGCGATATATGGCAGGTTGTATACGTGGGAGGCGGCGAAGGCGGCTTGTCAGTTGATAGGGTGGCGGTTGCCGACAAATCAAGAGTGGCAAACGCTAGTTGATTTCGCGGGCGGTTCTTCAACTGCGGGCACGAAGTTGAAATCAATAGGTGAATGGTACATAGATAACTGGAGAGGTGGTGACGAAACGGACGAGTACGGTTTTTCGGCGCTTCCAGGCGGAAATCGTATCAGCGGTTATGGTGGCGTCGGCACAGACGGCTTTTGGTGGACGATTACGGAGTTTGGCGGTAGCGGCAGTAGCGATGCGTATTTTTGGAGCATGAATTACGGAAGCGGAGATGTGTACGGAAGGGGCCGAAGCAAAGACCACGGTATCTCTGTACGTTGCGTCGCCGACTAATTCTCCCTACGCCCCCAAAGGACGCCCCCACTCGGGCGTCCTTCCCTTTCCCTTTCCCCCCACAAATCACAACACAACCCAGTCTCCTACGTCTCAGCCCCCACCATTTCAGCGCCAATGCGTTCGCGCACCATTTCGCCGATAATTTGGGCGGGCAATTTATTTGTCGCTCCGGCGCGCGCTACGATGTAGTCGGCGGAGATATCGTCTAAAACGTCCAATAGTTCGCGTTGGCGGGTAAAATAGCCGCCTGCTTTCGCGGTGTTGATTTTCGGCGGATTTTTGGTATAATACTCGTCGAGGGCATCCGCTTCTTCTTCCGTCATTTGCGCCATAAATCCTCCTTAACGCTATAAAATATAATATTGCGCCGCCAGGCAAGTCAAAATATTTTTTCAGCCATCGTGCATTATATCGAATCGGCAAAACATTGACGCTATCCGCGCGTATTATTTTTATGTCGGCATTAACCATTTTCACATTTACCATTCTGCCAACAATTCCGCGAAAAAAAATATACAAAAAAACATTGACATTTGTTCTCCGTAGCATTATATTACTACTGTTTAGTCGGTGTGGGCGTTATAAGCGAAATATTGAAAGGTTGGGTAATTATGGACGAAGAAAAACTGACTTGGTCGGACATTATGCGAGGGTTCGCGGAGATCGTTGAGGCCGAGAAGCGTCGGGCGGAGACTGAGAGGCTCCGGGCGGAGGCCGAGAGGCTCCGGGCGGAGGAGTGGGCGGAGACTGAGAGGTGTCGGTTGGAGGCCGACAAGAAGCGCTGGGCGGAGGCTGAGAGGCTCCGGGCGGAGGATGAGAGGCTCCGGGCGGAGGATGATAAGAAGCGTCAGGAGGAGTACGATAAGCGCCAAGCCAAGTTGGACGCCAAGATAGCCGCTTTGACCGCGAGCGTCAACGGTATCAGCGACAGCAACGGTATGTTCGCGGAAGAGCTCTTCTTCAACACGTTGTCGGAGAAAAAGGGGTTCGCCGGAATTCACTTCGATGACGTAGCCGATGATTTTAAGTGCATGGTCAAACAACCCGACGGAACGCGTCTGAAAGACCAGTTCGACATCGTTATGTTGAACGATGTCGCCGTCGCTATAATAGAGGTTAAGTATAGGGCGCGTAAGGCCGATGTGGAAACGCTTGCCGGGCAAAAGGTTAAGAACTTCAAAATCCTTTTTCCCGCCTATAAAGACTTAAACGTCTATCTCGGCCTCGGCGCCCTCGCGTTTGAGGACGATGTCGTTAATGAGGCGAGGAAATACGGGATAGGTCTGCTCAAACAGGTCGGGGACACGGTTGAGTACGCCGCCGATTGGGCGGTGAAGGCGTATTGAATCAACCGGTGGCTGTCCGTTATCCCTCCACATGTTACGTAAAAACACAAAAATTTGACTTTCCATGTACCCGTCAATTATTTTAAGTGTAAACATAACCGATATGCCTTTTCCCGATAGTTCGTTTGATATGGTTACCCTGTACTCATTTGCTTGAGCATTTGCGGGATCCTAAGGAAGCGCTCCGGGAATTGATCCGCATAACCAAGCGGCGTTTGATTATTGTGGTTCCACGACAGCGGGAATACAGGTATACGGTGGATTTTCACGTAAATTTCTATCCGTATTTGTATTCGTTTAAGCGTTTGATAGGTGTGGAAAATGCCGTATATCTTAATTTGAAGGGAGATTTTCTTTGTTGTATGGATTTTGTGTGAAGATGGAATTTTGGATCGTTGTCAAGTAAAACGGCGGTTGCTCGTCGACCCGATCTTAAAGCGTCAGGCTCTTTATGGCCGAAACGATATCGGCCGCCTCTCCGCCCAAAAGTTCTACGTCTATCATCGGCGCCGCGGAGTCGCCGTCTCTGTTTCTCTTTACCCAGCGCGTTACAATCTCAAGTTCGGGGAAGTCGTCCGGCGTAGCGGGTAGCGTTCCCGAATGGAAATAGTCCCGCAGCTCTTTTTGTAGCGCATCTTCCTCGCAGAAGTTTATCTCGAAGGAACGGAGTTTTATTTTTTGGTCTTTTTTTATCCATACCGACACGCGGAACCCGTCTTGGGCGTGGGGCAGGATTATCACGCTGTCCGGCAGGGGTTTATAGACGCCTTTGCGCTCGGATATTTGTATTTGGCTGTTTAGCGGCGGCTTGTGTTTTTTTATCAGGCGGTGTTCGTAGATGAGCGCCTCCAGTTCCGAGCCGCACACGTGGATTGTGAGCCCGTGCGCCGCGGCGCGTAGCTTGCTGAGTTTTTCCGGGGACTCGCCGTTGAAGCGGAAGTAGTTTTCCACGCGTCTGCGGAGGTTCACGGCCTTTCCTATGTATATGTAGGCGCCGGTTTTGTCGGTGAAGCCGTAAACTCCGGCTTTGAGCGGCAGTTCGGCGATCATCTTCGCGGTTATGTCCTTGTCGGTGAAATCGAAGTCGGCCCCGTCGCGGAGCGCCGCGTCCAGTTGGCCGCAATTCTCAATACCCGCCGCCTTCATTTTGCCGATGATCTCCGCGGTTACGCGGCAGAGGAGTTCACCGCGTTTGTAGGCGCTCTCCGCCGTCCGAAAGCCGCCGAGGAGCGTCTCCGCCGCCTTTTCGAGGGTTACTGGGGCGATTGGCGGTTCATTTACGGCGCGTAGCAATTGGTTCATGAGGTAGTAGTCGTCGATACCGGCGCATATTTTCATCGCGGCGAGAGAGAGGGTGGAGTATTGGTGTTGCGATAGGAAGACCGGCATCTTGCCTTCGAGTTCGCGGGCGATTTGTTCGACGGCCGCCGCCGCTTCCGCCCCGTTGTAGGGCGGGTCGCGCGGGTCGCATAGTTGTTCGCGGTCGTCTTCGGACAGGGTGGCCGGATCGATGAGCCACGCGCTGTGGAGGCAGTTCGGTTCGGGCAGGGGCGTCCACAGCGCCGCGTGGGCGATGGATCGCCGCGCGGTGTCGACCACCGCGTGTACGCAAACCCACGGCGCTTCCGCGATGTCGACCCCGCCGCCGCGCGTCGTTGTCGCCGTAGGTCTCCAAAGGCCGTCGTCGCCGCAAAAAACGCGGGCGTCTTTTTTGAGAATCGCCCTAACGGCGGCGTCGGCGAGCGCCCTATTTGGATTTTTGAACTTCAGAAACCGTTGAGCGATGTCTTCGGGGGGGACGCCGCGCGATTGCTCCCGTATGTATGCCGTTATCTCGTTGTTCATGTCGCTAAAGAGTTTTACGTCAGATGGTAATCTCAAACCCGGTACCCAGTCCGAAGCATTCGATAGCCGTCCCGCTTTGGGCGACTATCTTTTTGGCGTCGTCCACAATCGCGTCCATTTGGTCGTCCGTGCGTCGGGCGTTTATATGGAATAGGCCGAGTCTCTTGACTTTGGCGGCCACGGCGAGCTTGATTACGTCGGTATACTTTGAGTGTCCCCAAGACTGGAATTGTTTGTACTCGTCGTCGGTGTACTCCGCGTCGTGGATGAGTATGTCGGCGTCGGCGCAGTAGGTTTCGTAGTATTCGGCGTCGAAGCCGGGTTTGCCGTATTCCAGTTCGTTGTCCGTTATGAAGACCAACGCTTTTCCCCGTTCCTCAATGCGGTAGCCGCAACCGCCGTTCGGGTGGTTTAGGCGGATGGGGGTGAGCGTAAGCGTGCCTATTTTGAACGGCGGCGGCGCCGGCGTGACCTCGTGAAAGATGATCTCGGAGGGCAGGGCGCAGAAGTCGACGGGGAAGTACGGGGTGCGCATTAGCTTGCGGATGGCCGTTTCGAGCGAATCGGCGGCGCACGGGCACCCGTAGACGTTGAGCGTGGTATGCTCGTTGAAGATCGGCGAAAAGAACGGGAATCCCATTATATGGTCGAGGTGGGCGTGCGTGCATACGAGGTGTACCGCCTTCTTGCGCGCCGTCGCGGCAAAATGATCGCCGAACGCCTTGAGCCCCGTTCCCGCGTCAAGAATCACCAAATCGCCCTTGTCGGACTCAACCTCAAGGCAACTGGTATCGCCCCCGTAGCGCACAAACTCCGCCCCGCAGGCCGGAAAAGACCCGCGGCTGCCCCAACAACGTATACGCATAGCATTTACCGTTTTTTCGTAGTAATTGGATGATACGACATAACGTAATATAATATAATGATAAAGGGAGAATGAAAAAAAAATTAATAAAAAATCTTTATTTTTGTTGAGCGCGCGGTTTTGAGGTGTCGCGACGCGGCGTTTGTTTTTTTGACCTTGACTTTTCCCGGCGCAAAAACTATTTTCCGTACATAATGCCGATATCCACAGCCAATAATCCGGAAAATCCGCTTATAGTTCAGAGCGACGGCGCCCTGCTATTGGAGGTAAACAACCCGATCTTTCCTGAAGCGCGCAACGCCGTCAGCCAGTTCGCGCACTTGGACAAGAGCCCGGAGTACATCCATACCTACTCCATAACGCCGCTTTCGTTATGGAACGCCGCCGCGTTGGGACTCACCGCCGCCGACGTTGAGGAGCGACTTGCCCGTTACTCCAAGTATCCGTTGCCGCGCAACGTTGTGGACGACGTCAAGGAGCTTATGGGGCGCTTCGGCAAGCTCACGCTTGAGAACGACGACGCCGGACTTGTCCTACGCTCGGCGGACGCGGAGATGCTCGGTCAGTTGTGCCGGCATCCGCAGGTGGCGCCGCTTGTGGGGAAGTTCGACGCGAGGGGTTGTGTGGCCGTCGCGCCGCATAACCGCGGGATCATCAAGCAGGCGCTGATAGGGTTGGGTTATCCGGCTCACGATTTGGCGGGTTATGTCGACGGCGACCCCTACGCCGTATCGTTGCGTGATAACGCGCTTTCGGGCGCGCCGTTCGCCGTTCGCGAGTACCAGCGGATGGCGGCGGAGAGTTTCGTCGGCAGCGTGCGCGCGCCCGGCGGTAGCGGGGTGATTGTGTTGCCGTGCGGCGCCGGTAAGACCATAGTCGGCATATACGCGATGGCCCTGCTAAAGCGTCGGACGCTCATATTGGTCACAAACGTCACCGCGGCGCACCAGTGGAAGCGGGAGATACTCGACAAAACGACCCTACGCGAGGACGAGGTGGGGGAGTACAGCGGCGACGTCAAGGAGGTGAGGCCCGTGACGCTTGCCACATATCAGATACTCACCTACCGCAAGTCCAAGGACGGCCCTTTCCTGCACTACGATATTTTCAATTCGCAGAACTGGGGGCTCATTTTGTACGACGAGGTGCACCTGCTCCCGGCGCCCGTATTCAAATTCACCGCCGACATACAGGCGCGCAGGCGTTTGGGGCTGACCGCGACGCTAATTCGGGAGGACGGACTGGAAAACGACGTGTTCACGCTCATTGGCCCCAAAAAGTTCGACGTACCTTGGAAGGATCTTGAGCGTCAGGGGTGGATTGCCACGGCCAAGTGCGTTGAAGTGCGCGTCGATCTGCCGCCGGCGGAAAAAATGCGTTACCTCTCGCTCACGCCGCGCCAGCAGATACGTTTGGCCTACGAGAACCCAAGCAAATTGGCCGCCGCCAAGGACATAGTCGAAAACCACAAGGGCGACAACATCCTTATTATAGGCCAGTACATCACGCAATTGGAAACGTTCGCGCAAGAGCTCTCCGCGCCGATAATTACCGGCACGACGGCCAACAAGCGCCGCGACGAACTGTACAAACGGTTTAGGGACGGCGAAATCAAGGTGCTGGTGCTGTCCAAAGTAGGAAACTTCGCCATAGACTTGCCGGACGCCAACGTAGCAATCCAAATATCCGGCTCGTTCGGTTCAAGACAGGAAGAGGCACAACGCTTAGGGCGAATTTTACGCCCCAAAAAACACGGGGAACAGGCGGTCTTCTATTCCATAGTAACAAGAGAATCAAAGGAATTGGATTTCGCGATGAACAGACAGTTGTTCCTTACGGAGCAGGGGTACTCGTACGATATTCGGTATTATGAGACCGTGTGATGTCTAATTGCTCTCGATTTCCTTGATTTTATAATACCGCCTCAATACCTTCTCATAGTACCGCATAGGCAACGGTTCTTTATTTATAAGCGCCAGCCGAACTTTCGTAGGTCCGAGATTGTACGCCAGTATGCCGTGTTTGAAGCTTTTGAACTGCGTGATGAGAGTCATTAGATACGCCGCCCCCAGCACCATGTTGATTTCCGGATCCAGCAGGTCTTGTCGGCTGATACTCCCCATGCCAAGCGTATTCGCCATGTACGCGGCCGTCTCGTATTTGATCTGCATTATCCCGATAGCGCCGCTGAGCGTCCCGCTTTGGTAGCGTCCCATGGCCCGCGGGTCAAACTCGCTCTCCACGGCTATTACGGCCAAGAGGAGTTCCGGGCTGTAGCCGTACTGGGTGCTGTTCTGGTGGATAAGTTCAGCGAGGCGGTACCTCGCCTCCGGCGTTATCCGGTGGCCCGCTATTACGTTCAGTATCCGCCCCAAGCGTTCCTTCTCCCGCATAACATCCAAGGCGTTCAACGTGTTGACCCGCTCCGCCTTCATAACGGCTATGTCGTAGTTTTGCTCGTGGATGGTGAACTCGTTCTTCAAAATTATCAAAGACGCGGAGAGCAACGGAACCACGAAGGCGACGAACAACGCCATGCTCGCCAACTCGGAAATCCAAATGACCTTGCCGTCAAAGACGATATTCCGCCGGCGCGGTCGGTCGGTAAGTTGTCGTTCGTTGTCTTCCATATCCGATTTATCCTTTCACTTCTTGGGCGCGTCCTTTATTATCCCCAGTTGTTCCAGCGGTTGCAACCTGTCGCGCATCTTCTCCAAATCTATCTCCGCCGCCGCTTTCCATTGGCCCATCTCCAAGAGTTCCTCGTGTTGCTGTTGTATGCGTCGGTTCTGCGTACTTATAATGTAAAGCAACGTCAGGAACCAGCCGCACAAGACAATCAAGCCGAACACCGCCACCGTGCGCGATATCCTAAAGCCCGTCTTGCGCGTCAGCGCTTTGCCGCTTCGCTTCAAAATATCAATGATCGCGCCGCCCTTAGACAACGATTCGGCGTCCGGAAAGACGGAGATCAAGTTGAAATACGGCAGGAACGCGCGGCACACGACGTCGTTCTTGAAGATGAATTTAATGTCGCCCTCCTTGCCTTTGAGCGTGCTCTGCAACGCCAAGAACATCGGCGCGACGGAACCGCCTATTACGGTTACCCCCTCCATATCTACAATGAACAAGCGGGAACCGTCGCCGACCAGCGTCAGCAGTTTGTCGCGTAGCGCCGGGGCCTGCTCGTCGTGGAACTCGCCGGAGAGGGTCAGCCAAACGGCGCCGTCGCGGTTTTCCAGCTGAATGTCCAAAGATTCGGAGCGTATCATTTTTTTCCCCTTTTTTATACATCCTAATTCAGAAA
>LIUJ01000238.1 GCA_001462255.1 Fibrobacteria bacterium GUT77
TACGTGTATATGGGGGCGGTCTTTCGACCGGCCACCGTTACCGGAAGTACGAACGGAAGCGACGGCAATTAAAAATATCATATACAAGTGTAAAGCGGGCGGCCATATCATAATCGGAAGCCCGTCCGTATCGTTAGAAATCGGCAAAATATCAAACGCCGCGAAACGGGCAGACATTGAGGCGCTTTACCGTAAAACAATTTCCGGCGAAACAGTATTGACGCCGGAGGGCGAAACGCGGGCACAATACCTTGAAGCGCAGGGATTAGGCGAAATAGACGCTGAACACCTGGCGACAGCTGAAAGCGCCGGCGCGGATTTTCTTTTGACTGTAGACGTCGATTTTATACGTAAGTGCAATACTTTAAATCTAACAATCGTACAAGTTATGAACCCTACAAACTTCATAAAAGGAGGGTATTTAAAATGAGCGCAACCGCCGCAGCCGAACCCATAGCGCGTAATACCGCAATGGGACGCATTGACTTTATCAACAATACGCCTGGCAACGCCTTTTCGCGCACACGCCCGGCGACACCGGACACGCTAACAGAAGAAGAACGGGCGCGCCTTTTGGCCGAATCAAAAGACTATGAAGAATTTACGGCCAAAGCCATAGCCTACGGCAAGTTGACTGACGACTTCGCCATTGACCGGCACATCTTACCGCAGTTGACACGCGCCGAAATCAAAGAGGGTATAGCGCGTATTATGGCCGAACACCCGGAACGGACATATTTGAGCCGGAAAGAATTAGACGCATTGCGGGCGGGGGACTTATCGTAACCATTGACGCTAGTGGTTGGGCGTTTTTGTAGTTTGGGTTAAACCAATAAACAAGAAGGATAAAAAATTATGGGAAACGAGATAATACTAAAAAAAACACAGAAAACCGCCGAATCGGATATGGAGGAATTAGACTCTACGAATGAGGAAAGGGTAGATTTCACGAAGAAAAAGATAGCGATTGTTAAATCCAAGATAGCAAAAGCCCCTACAGATGGTTTTTTTAGAGCAACAGCGTTTACAATAGGTTCGTTAGTTATCATTGGTTTATTTGTTGCTTCGTCTTATACAGCGTTAATTTGGATTAAAGATATTCGTGAATACCGGTATTTGGTATGGGGCATTGCTATTTCTACGCCGATCTATATGTGTTTAGCTTTTGGGTTGGTGGCTAGGTTTCATAAAAAATATTATATCGGTGAACGAATTGACAAATTAACCGGTTCTAGCGAGCCACCCAAAGAAGCCGAAATTGCCTAAACGGTGTCAAAACCACGTTTTGGGGGGAGTATGAGGAAATATTCGGAAGCCGTATCTCCGTTGGTTGTCAAATCATTCTTTAGCGAGGGCTTTTAGGGCTTCGGTCGGTCAGTCAAAGTCAAAAAATGACCCATTAAAAGGGTGACGAATATTATATTAGTAAAAACCGTCGAAGGTTGGCGGTATGGTCAAAGAGTACGACGAGGCGATGAGGTGTTGGGACGTGGGCGGCGGAACTTGTCGCGGGAGCGCCTTTTGGCCGAATCAAAAGACTACGATGATTTTACAGACAAGGCTATTGCATACGGCAAGCTGACCGGAGACTTTACCATTGACCGGCACATTTTACCGCAACCCACCGGGGCGGAGATCGACGCCGAGGTTTTGCGCTTACAGGCCGAATACCCGGAGCGGCTAATGACACGCGAACAGCTTGACGCACTGAGTGAGGGCGGGGGACTGATCGTAACTATTGACGCCTATGGTTGGGCGTTTTTGTAATTTGAGAGGGTTTATTATGGACATAGAGACATCATTACAACATCTTACCGAAATAAAATCGGTGTATTTCGAGGTTACTTATGCTTAGGGTCGAGCATCTTAAAAAGCATTTCGGCAATCAAATTGTCTTGGACGATATCAACATCGGCGTCGACAAGGGCGAGGTGTTGTGCATTATCGGTCAGTCGGGGAGCGGTAAGACCGTGCTTTTCCGCCATATCATCGGGCTGATGTTTCCCGACGGGGGGCGGATAACGCTCGATGGGCGCGTGATATCCTCGCCTACGACCAAATCCGCCCAGTTCGACGAGGTGCGCAAGCGTTTCGGTATTCTCTTTCAGGGGGCGGCGCTCTTCGATTCTATGGACGTGGGGGAAAATTTGGCGTTTCCTCTAAGGGAGCACACCAAGTTGACGGAGCGGGAAATAACGGAGCTTATCGGTGAGTCGCTTGAGATGGTGGGTTTAAAGGAGGAGTTCAAAGCCAAGATGCCGGCGGAGCTTTCCGGCGGTATGCGTAGCCGCGTAGGGTTGGCGCGGGCTATCGTTATGAAGCCTGAGATTATGCTCTACGACGAGCCGACGAGCGCGCTTGATCCCATTATGACGGACAAAATCAACAAGCTCATTCTCTCAATGCGCGACAAACTGAAAATGACATCCATCGTTATCACGCACGATATAGGTTCAGCTTATGAAATCGCCGACAAGATAGCCATGATCCGCGAGGGCAAGATCATATTCAACGGCACCCCCGGCGAAATCCGACAGTCCCGCAATCCGTACGTCCAGGAGTTCATACGCGGCGAGCGCAAGTCGCACTACGCGTTGGATAACGAGGAGGATTACGCGAATCAGGTGGATATCAACAAACTGAAACAGCGCACGACCCGCCCGGGTCCCAAAACGCATGCGCCGACGGATAAATCCGACGTGAATCAGGGTGGGGTAGCGGAGAAAAAATTTCAAATGCCGGCGGCGTACCAACAAGACCGGCAACAACAAAACATCAACACAAACAGATTTGTACCGCCGGAGAGGCGATATTTGTTATAAGGAGCCTAATGATGGAAGAATCCGAAGGAATGGTTCGCTCTCTTATTGAGAAGTTGAAACGGATACGATTCAATGACATATTGTGGGTTGTTCCGCCGGAATTGAAAGACCGGTTTGACCGAATGCAATTGAAGAACAGTTTGTACAGGCTCAAACTGTTGGGTGCTGTTACCGTCATTTTTAACATATTGAATTGGCCCATTTATATTCTGCGTGCCGATGAAATCAGCTTTGCCCTGTTTTGTAAGATATTTTGGGGGGATTTATCCCAACTTTTGGTGACGGTATTGTTCTTTCCGTTGACCGGTTACTTTTCAAAGCGAGGCAAAATTTCCGAGCTTTGGTTTATTTGTTACGCGTTTATTGCGCTTAATTTCATCATATCGGCGTATCCCATGATGTCGGCAGAGATATTTTTGTCCCTGCAACTTTTCTTTACCGGTACGTTTTTATATACGTTCGTACCGGATTTTAAGCCCAAAATATTCATAAGTTCTTTGGTACTGTGGTATTTTACATTTCTTTGCATACTTGCGCACAACAGCCGTACTTTCGCGGTAGGAAGCCCTCAAGTATTGGCTCTTAATATCTTCTTAATCGCCGTAATAATCAGAATATTCCACTACAACAGCAAAGTCAAAACATTCGTCAATACTTTTAGGATCAACGCGTTGAATGAAAAATTGGAGGCGTTATCCATGACTGACGAACTGACGAAATTGGATAACAGACGTTCGTTTTTGGAGCGTGTGGATTTGATATGGAAACAAAACCATCGCTTGAATCTTCCTGTAACGGTAATGATGATAGACGTGGATTATTTTAAAAAATACAACGATTCTTTGGGGCATTTGGAGGGTGATAAGGCGCTTATTGCCATAGCGCAATGTCTTAAAAATCACGTTAAAAGAGAGACTGACCTTATCGCGAGATTCGGCGGTGAGGAATTTGTTTGCCTTCTGCCGTTTATTGAAAAAGACGAAGCGTTGAGTTTCGCGAAAGCGTTGGTACAAAAGGTAGAAGATATGAAAATACCTCATCCGATGAGTTCGCATTCACAATACGTAACTATCAGCGTAGGCATGGCAAACACCGTGCCGAATAACGATAATTCTTACACGCAACTGTTGGATGAAGCGGATAAAGCTTTATATTCCGCAAAGGAATCTGGAAGAAACACGGTTATGGTCAGTGACGTTAATGTTTCTCCATAAAATTTTCAATGATTCCTTTCCCCAAAGGCGTAAGTATGGATTCCGGGTGGAATTGTACGCCGTAGGTAGGGTAGTCTTTGCGGCAAACCGCCATGATCTCGCCGTCTCCGGTTTGCGCTATGACTTTTAAAACGTCCGGCAGGGTTGATTTAACGCCGGCTAATGAATGATACCGCGCCGCCTGTATTGTCGGCGGAAGCCCTTTAAATAACGGATTGTCGTTGTCCACCGACACTTCGGACGATTTCCCGTGCATGAGCCGGCTCGCGTATGAGACCGTGCCGCCGAAAGCCTCGAAGATGGCTTGGTGGCCGAGGCAGATGCCGAGGATAGGTATGTCGGCGTATAGTCTTTTTATAACGTCGATACAAATACCC
>LIUJ01000239.1:0-126 GCA_001462255.1 Fibrobacteria bacterium GUT77
GACGAAGCAATCTCGATGAATAACTGTCTAATTTAACCCAACGTTTAAACTAGACAACGTATAGCCCGATTTTCGTAGGGGCGATCGTCCTCGATCGCCCGAGCCGTTCGTCGATTCAAAGACGGG
>LIUJ01000239.1:253-11770 GCA_001462255.1 Fibrobacteria bacterium GUT77
TACATCGTCATTGTTAAATAAAAATCAACGTTTAAAATAGACTGTTATTCATCACATCAAATGCCTCATGGCCCAAACGATTCTCGGAAACCTACTCAGGCTCAACGCGAAAATTTTCGCCATCGACACCTTGTCCGCCGAAAGTTTTTTTAGCGTCTCGGCGGCCGTGTCGTAATCCTCGTCCGGGACCTTGGCCAACGAATCTTTGGCTTTGGCTAATTTCAAATGCCTCGCGCCGCGTTTTTCAAGCCACGCTCTTTCATAATCGGCGCATATCTTTTTAGTTTGCTTAAGACCCTTAGCGCCAAGCATATCAAAGGCCGCGCTACCGGCCAACCCCCCGGACATCAACGCTTCCACTATACCGGCGCGGGAGATTGGGTTGGTCGCGTTCGCCGCATCGCCGCACTTTATCAGACCGGGGAGCGCTATGGCGCCCCTACGGTAGCCGCAGGGAATGCTTCCGGCAAAATATGTTTTGATACGGGCGCTCGGATAGTTCTTGGCCAAAAAATCCCCCAAAAGAACCCGTATATTGATACCTTTAATATAATTTTTGCCCACCACCATACCGATATTCGCCGCGCCGCCGCCTCGCGGGAAAACCCACGCGTAACCGCCGGGAGCAACCTTGCCGCCAACGTAAATATGCACCGCATCGTCCGCGGCGTCGACATTGTCGGCCACCACAAAATAGGCCGGCTCCAAATCGTACGGCTTCCAACAAATATTCTCGCCCCGACCAAGAAGCGCCACCGGACCGGAAGCGTCTATTACTACGCGCGCCGATACGGTCTCCCCGGTATCAAGTGAAACAACCCGCCGACCGCTTCCGTCTATCCGCGACACGCCCGTAACCTTAACACCCAACCTAATTCCAACCCCGCGCCTTCGCAACTTCCCCGCCAAATCGCTCTGCATCCTCGCCCGATCTATTATAAAACCCTTGTTCGCGTCGGTATAAGAAACGCAAGCGCCGCTCGGAGCGTAAAAATTCGCCTTACTTACAACCAAACGTATCCACGCCGGATCAACCTCTATAGCCTCCTCAAAACCGAGCCGCCCCACACCCTCCGCGCAAGGGATAGGTCTCTCCCACGGAACGGTCTTATCTATGAGCGACACCGAGAGAGAGGACGATATGGATGTCAGGTGCAGACCGGCGCACAACCCCGCCGGCCCGGCGCCTACAATCACCGCGTCGCAATCCCTCATCTTACCCAACGGCTTCCTTAATCAACTGCAACGCAATCTCGTTCCGCTGTATCTGGTTCGTACCCTCGTATATCTGCGTAATTTTCGCGTCGCGCATACGCTTTTCCATCGGATACTCCCGCATATAGCCGTAACCGCCCATAACCTGCAACGCGTCCACCGTAACCCGCATCGCGACGTCCGAACAGAAGAGCTTGCTCATCGCCGACTCCTTGGCGAAGTTCTTGGCTCCGGCGTCGATCATCCGCGCCGTGGCGTAAAGCAACGCCCGCGCCGCCTCCACCTCCGTCGCCATGTCGGCAAGCATGTGCTGAACCGCCTGAAACGACGATATCGTAGCGCCGAACTGCACGCGCTCGCGCGAATACTTCACCGCGTCTTCCAACGCCCCGGCCGCTATGCCAAGCGCTTGAGAACCCACGCCCGGACGCGAATTGTTCAGCGTATGAATGGCCACTATCGAACCCATCCCCTCCTTACCTATAATAGCCTCCTTGGGTATGCGGCAATCCTGAAACACGAGTTCCGTTGTGCTCGACGCCCGAATACCCATCTTATCCTCATGCTTGCCGAAGGTAAACCCAGGCGTCCCCTTCTCTATGATGAAACAGGAGATGCCGCGCGCCCCCTTAGCCGGATTCGTCTTCGCGAACACCGTATAAACCTGAGCGTTCTCCCCGTTCGTTATCCATTGTTTGGTACCGTTTATCACCCACTCGTTCCCCTGCAAAACGGCCGTAGTCCGCATACCCAACGCGTCGCTGCCGGCGTTCGCCTCCGTAAGCCCGAAAGCCGCGATGGTCTTGCCCGCCGCGATCCCCGGCAAATACTTCTTCTTCTGCTCCTCCGACGCGTGCAACAAAATAGGAAACGTACCCAGCGCCGTAGCCGCCATGGCCAGCGATATCCCGCCGTCAATCTTAGACAGCTCCTCCACGGCCAAACAGAGATCGAAGACCCCGCCGCCGTACCCGCCGTACTCCTCCGGTATGTAAAGCCCGCACATATCCGCCTCGGAGAGCGCCTTCACGATGTCCCAAGGAAATATTCCCTCGTGATCGTACTTTTCACGCACCGGCAAGATCTTCTTCCGCGCGATGTCTCGCGCCGTGTCGACAATCATCTGTTGCTCTTCAGTCAAGAAATAATTCATGTCCATGCCCCTTTTTTTATTTTTGGAGTTTATTTTTATAACGAAGTAATGTCTATGTTCATCCGCCCCTATTGCGCGGCAATCTTCGCTTTGTCGTAGTTCGCCGCCCCGTTTTGCGCCGCCGCCTGCTGCGCCGCCTTTTTACTCGGCCCCGCCCCCTCCCCCAACTCCGTACCGCCCACATACACCTTCACCGTAAAACGCTTAGCGTGGTCGGGACCCTCCGCCTCCGTAGTCACGTAACGCGGTATCCCAAACCCGTCCTTCTGCGACATCTCCAATATTCTGCTCTTGTAGTTGACATTGTTCGCGTCCCCCCAAAACGCGCCTATCCGCCCAAAAAGACAACGCGCCAAAAAGCCCCTCACCGCGCTCAACCCGCCGTCCAAATATATGGCCCCGCACACCGCCTCAAACGCGTTAGACACGGTGGAACAACGACTGCGCCCCCCCGATCTCTCCTCTGCCGCGCTCATAACCAAGTAATCCCCAAAACGCAACCCCAACGCAACCTCGCCCAATATCTTACGACTAACCACCAAAGATTTTATCTTGGACAAATACCCCTCACTGTTATCGGGATACGCCCCGTAAAGATACTCGGTAACGAGACAGTTGACAAAAGAATCCCCCAAAAACTCCAACCGCTCGTTGGACAACGCCCCCGCGGAATCCTCCTGCCCCGCGAATGACTTGTGCGTAAGAGCCAACCGGAGCAACGCCGGATCCCTAAACCTATAGCCTATAACCCCCTGAAACTCCTCCAACCGCGAATCCCCGCGGCCTTTATTAACACCCGAAAAGAACCCCTTGCAAAATTCCAGCAAACGTCCCATCGTCAATAGATTCTCTCCGTATTAACGGTTTTTCCCATATATGTATACATCAATCAACTCAACGTCTTTCGTATATCCAAAGCCGACAACGCATATCTACCCGTCATATTTCCCCACTATCACCGACGCGTTGTGCCCGCCGAACCCGAACGTATTGCTCATCGCGTACCGCACCGGCCTCTTTACCGCCGCGTTTGGCGTATAATTCAACGCGCACTCCGGATCCGGATCTTCATAATTTATGGTAGGTGGAATAATTCCGTCCCTTATGGCAAAGAGCGAGGCCACAAACTCCACCCCGCCCGACGCTCCAAGCAAATGGCCGGTCATGGACTTGGTCGAGCTTATGTTGACCCTCTTCGCCGCCTCCCCGAATACGCGCTCAATGGCGATGGATTCGTACTTGTCGTTTAGCGGCGTGGACGTCCCGTGCGCGTTGATGTAATCTATGTCGCCCACCGCCACCCCCGCGCTCGCAAGCGCCATACGCATCGCCCCCTGAGCCCCCTCGCCGTCCGGCGCCGGATGAGTCAGGTGGAACGCGTCGCCGGTCGCGCCGTAACCCAACATCTCCCCGTATATCTTGGCACCACGGGCAAGCGCCCGCGAAAGTTCCTCCAAAATCACCACCCCCGACCCCTCGCCCATAACGAACCCGTCGCGCTTGGCGTCAAACGGCGAACTCGCCCTCCGCGGCGTGTCGTTGCGCGTCGACATAGCCTTCATCGAACAGAAGCCGGCAAAGGAAAGCGGCGTAATCGCGGCCTCCGTACCACCGGCAACCGCGGCGTCCATCATCCCGCAACGTATCATCATAAACGCGTCGCCGAGGGAGTGCGACGCCGAGGCGCAGGCGCTAACCACCGAGTAATTCGGCCCCTTTAGCCCGTGCGCCATGGATATGCAACCCGCCGGCATATCCGTTATCATCATAGGTATCAAAAACGGAGACACCCGCCCCGGCCCCCTATCCAACAACTTTATGTGCTCGGCCTCCATGGTGTGCAACCCGCCCACCCCGGAACCCACAATGACGCCTATCCGCTCCAAATTCTCGCTCGCGAGATTAAGCCCGGAGTCCTCAAGCGCCATACGCGCCGCCACGAGCCCCAAAAGAATAGCCCTGTCGCTACGCCGCACATCCTTGGGATCAACGTAACGGGTAAAGTCGAGATCCCTCACCTCGCCGGCAATCTTCGTGGGAAAATCGCTCACGTCAAACGCCGTCACGGCGTCGATACCCGACCGCCCCGCGCAAAGCGCCTCCCAAAACGACTCGGCGTCATTCCCGACGGGACTCGTTACGCCAACCCCCGTAACCACTACCCTTCTATACATAAAAAACCTCCGTGACCGTCAATCCCATTCCCAAACACGCGAAAGGAGCCTCCCCCCAAAAAACGAGACGCTCCGAATCCCGCGCCACGCATACCGTTCGCCCACAACAGCCCAAAATACTATGGCTTTGCCTTGTTTATGTAGTCGACGGCGTCCTGAACGGTACGCAACTTGTCGTTGTCCTCGTCGGGGATAGACACGCCGAACTCCTCCTCCAAGTCCATTACAAGCTCCACAAGGTCGAGAGAATCCGCGCCCAAGTCGCCGATAAACGCCGACGAGGGCAGAATTTTGTCCTCGCTCACGCTCAACCTTCCGGCAATGATTTTCTTAACCTTTGATTCGACTTCACTCATTTTTGGCTCCTTTCAAAGAGTCTTTTTTGGGTTTATGTTTATGATTTTAATATCTATAATTAAGGGAAGGACTCCGCCCTACCCCACTACATAACGAGACCCCCGTCCACAGTTATCACTTGGCCGGTTATATAGTCGGACAGGCTTGAACCAAGGAACAGCGCCGCGTTGGCCACGTCGTTGGGTTCTCCTAATTTGGCCATTGGGATCTGACCGGATAGCTTTGCCTTCTCCTCGTCCGTCAACTTGTCGGTCATCGCCGTACGGATGAAACCGGGAGCTATGGCGTTTACGTTTATTGATCTTGTGGCAAACTCTCTCGCCAACGTCTTCGTCAACCCAATCATGCCCGCCTTAGAGGCCGAATAGTTCACCTGGCCGGCGTTGCCCATCAAACCTACTACGGAGGCTATGTTTATGATCTTCCCTCCCTTCGCCTTCATCATAGGCCTCGCCGCCTCCCGACAACACAGAAACGCGCTCTTCAGGTTGATGCTCAAAACCAAGTCCCAGTCCTCCTCCTTCATCCGCATAATCAACCCGTCGCGGGTAATTCCGGCGTTGTTGACCAAAACGTCGATCTTGGAAAACGCCGACAACGCCTCCTCAAACATCTTCTTAACGTCCCCCTCCTTGGAAACGTCGGCCGCCAACGCCAACGTCCGATGCCCGAACTCCGACGCGATCTCCCCGGCCGTCGCCTGCGCCGTCGTCAAATCAATATCGCTTATCACCACATCGGCCCCGGCCTGAGCCAGCTTACGGGCAATCTCACGCCCAATCCCCCGACCCGAACCGGTTACCAAAGCGGACTTCGTCGCCAAATCAATCATTTTTTACCCTTTCATCTTATATTGTCATTAATTATCAAAATAAAAAATTCCCCGCGCTCAATACCAAAATAATTCTCAAAATCCCTCAATTCAAATCCAATAATGAATATACGTTATTTACGCCGTCGCAAGACAAAATATTCATCTCCGGCACGCATTTTTTTACCAAACCCTTAAGCACCGCTCCAGGCCCGACTTCGAGGCAACGCTCCGGGGAAAGCTCCGAAAGCGCCGCCATGGAATCCACCCAGCGCACCGGAGAGATCAACTGCTTTATCAATAATTCTTTTAGTACGGACGGGTCGGTTTCGGGTTTGGCCGTAACATTCGCGATTACGGGGCAACGGGGCGCGGAAAACTTCACGGACTCAAGCGCGGCCGCCAACTTCTCCGCCGCCGGTCGCATAAGCGGGGAGTGAAAGGCGCCGCTCACCGGCAACAACATCGCTCGCTTCGCCCCGGATGCCTTGAGCAACTCGCACGCCTCGCCCACGGCGGCGGACTCGCCGGATATCACCGTCTGCTCCGGCGCGTTCTCATTCGCGGTCACGACTATCCCGCTCCTCACTTGCGAAATAACTTCGGCTATCTTGTCCCGCTCCATCCCCAAAACCGCCGCCATGACGCCGGGATTCGCCAAACCGGCCGCCGCCATAGCCTCGCCGCGAGCGGCTACCAAACGCGCGCCGTCGGCAAAAGAGATCACGCCGGCGGCGTAGAGGGCGCTATACTCGCCCAAACTGTGGCCGGCCGTACACATCGGAACAACACCGCGAACGAACAACACTTCCGTAATAACGGCCTCAACCACAAATAACGCGGGTTGCGTGTTTTGCGTTTGGGTAAGCTCCTCCATGGGGCCGTTGAAGATGAGATCGGTCAACTTACGACCCAAGATCGCGTCGGCCTCGTCAAAGAGAGCGCGACAGGACGGATACTCGGTATTGTCGTAAAAATCCTTACCCATGCCTACGGACTGGGAGCCTTGACCGGGGAACAACATCGCCGCATTTGTCGTTTTTGCTTGCGTTGACATCAATAATCATCTCCAAAAATAAAAGTCAGATTATACAGACCGCGCTCCCTACCGTAAAACCTCCGCCTACGCCTACAAACAGCACGCGACTGCCTTGACGCACCCTACCGTCCCGCCACGCCTCTTCCAAGGCTATGGGGATCGACGCGCTGGAGGTGTTTCCGTACTTGCCTATATTTACCATTACCTTTTCTTTGGGTAGCTTTAACGTCTCCGCTATGGCGTTTATTATCCTTATGTTCGCTTGATGGGGTATCAGCAAATCAATGTCTTCCAACTCAATTCCGGCGCGTTTTACGGCTTCCAACGACGCTTCGCTCATCATTCTTACGGCTTGCCTGAATACCTCGTTGCCCTTCATTCTCAAAAACCGCTCCTCACCCCAGGAGGGCAGATATAGCAAATCGCCCATCTTACCGTCGGATAGGAGGTAGCTCGATATGACTCCGGCGGTGCCGGAGGTCGCTTTCAGAACAGCCACTCCGGCGCCGTCGCCGAACAGGATACAGGTACCTCTGTCACTCCAGTCCAATGTCTTTGATATAACTTCCGTTCCCACCACCAACATAGTCTCGGCCTGACCGGCCGCGATCATGTTGCTTGCTACCGTGAGCGCGTAAACGAAACCGGCGCAGGCCGCGCTGATATCGAAGGCAAAGGCGCCCGTACACCCTAGATCGGCTTGCATGCGACAGGCCGTGGAGGGGAAAAAATTATCGGGCGTAAAGGTGGCCACCACAACACCGTCCACCTCGCCCGCCGACACCCCGGCGCGCTCCATCGCAACCCGCGCCGCGCGGCACCCCATATCCGCCGCCGTCATATCCCCCGGCGCGGAACGCGGCATATTGACCACCCGCCGCTCGCTTATACCCGTGCGCGTAACTATCCATTCGTCGCTTGTCTCCAAAAACGACTCAAAGCAACTGTTGGACAAAACCGCGTCGGGCACGTAGGTACCCACGGACAAAATTTTCGCTCTTATTTTGGATTCGGACATTTTTTTATCTATAACTTAAAACATCTGCGTTTTTTACGTATTGACACTTCCCCCCACCGCCCTAACCGCCGTTAATACGGCACTTTTTATAGATGCCACAGACGATCCCCCGTGCGCCTTCAACACCGTACCCCTTATCCCCAAAAACGGCACCGCGCCGTAGCTCTCCGGGTTCAGCGCGCCTATCTTCCGCGACAACTTCTCGTACGTCTCCCCGCCGTCGGCCAAAAACTCCGCCGTAAGGGCGTAAAAACTCTCGCAGGCCTTGAGCAACACGTTGCCGACAAAGCCGTCGCAGACCACAACGTCCGCCTCGCCGGAAAACACCTTGTTACCCTCTATGAACCCCGCGTAATTCCCGTAGCCGCTCAAAAGCTCCGCCGCGGCGCGAACGACCGGGGGACCCTTGTGGGGTTCCAACCCTACATTCAACAACGCGACCTTAGGCGCCGCGTCGCCCCTAACACGACCCACATACTCGCACCCCAACCTCGCGAATCCCGCCAACAACTCCGCCCTACAGTCTATGTTCGCGCCCACGTCCATGATTAAAACCGGCTTCTTAGGCGTAGGAATGAACGCCGCCAACGCCGGACGCGACACCCCCTCCGCGCACCCCAATATAAACATCGCCGCGCCGATCAGCACCCCGGTGTCTCCGGCGCTCACGGAGGCGTCAGCAACCCCTTCCTCCTGCAACGACACGCAACGAACTATAGACGCCCCCCTCTTCGTCTTCCAAACCGTAGACCGCCTGTCTCCCTCCAAAATAACGTCCGGGCAGTGCTCAACCTCAAACCCGCAACGCTCCGCGTCGCCTCCGATCTCGGCCAGCAATCGCCGAATCCGCCCCTCGTCGCCGCACAACCGCGCGGCAAAAGGCTCCGCCGACGCGAGACGCGCCGCCAAAACCCCGCGCACCATCGCCTCCGGGCCGAAATCCCCGCTGTCAACGTCTACAGCTAAACGTACCATTTAGCCGCGCTCTATTCCTCAGGTACAAAAACCTCAACCCCCGCGTAGTGTCCGCAGTTGCCGCACACCCGGTGCGCCGCCTTGGGCTGCTTGCAGTGGGAGCAAAGCGTCGGACTCACCGCCGCGATAGCCTGATGGCTACGCCTCTTGTGGGTGCGGGAGTGCGTATGCCGCTTCTTTGGTTCAGCCATTTTTTTACCGTCCTTTCCTTATTATAATATTATTGATTAAATTCCAAAACATATAATTTTAACGATCATACTTTATCCGACGACCGATTGCCCGCTATGCGCAATAAACCCGCCCAACGCGGATCAATCTCCCGCTCCCCGCCGCCCGCCGCGGAATCCGACGCGACCCACGCCCCGGCGCAACCCTCCGAACAGAGCGGCATCATGGGCAACGCGATCATTATCTCGTCGTATAACGCCGGCCCCAAATCCACCGAACCGTCGACCGCGTCAAAGAAAAAATCTACCCCCTCGTCGTCAAAAGCGGGCCCATGCCGCCCCGGCGCCTCCTTAAGCACAAGCCGCAAATCCCCACCCACCGACACGCCGACCGGCTTCAAACAACGCGCACACTCAACCTCAAACTCCCCGTCAAACCGTAGCGCGACCGAAATCACCCCGCCCGCCCGATCCAACTCGGCACAACACTGTAGCGGCCCCAAAAACGGGGGCAAATCCCCCCGATACCCCGCGAGCTCCGCCTCCCGCTCAACGCGCGAATGCCCCTCCGGAACGAGCCTGACGTCTATTACCATAATATATACGGCCGCCCTTCGCTCTTACTCCCTACCCCCACAAACAACGCCTTACTGCCCCATTTTGGCGTCAAATTTCTATAAAATAATTAACGGCGACGACAAAGTCAAATTATTGATGTGAAAATTTCAATAAAAAAATGGGGGTATTACACGCCAAAACCCGCGGCCCTCCGTCCGCCCATGTCCGCTAAAATACGCATAATCCTACCAATCGGTGAAATTGTCCCGGTCCGTTCGCTACGCGGAGCGGAGCGTTTTTCGTTCAATCAATAAATTTATATCGTCCGCGACGGCTCTTCCGCCCATCGTGCGCAATGCACTGTAATTTAGTGGTTTCCATCTCCAATTTTCGGTATAATTTTTAATCATGTCTCGCTCAACTTTCGATACCTCACCATGAGTTCAGCCACAATTTCAGCTTCGCTCATATCACCGTCGAATTTGTACAATTTCATAACCGCTCTGTCAAGAGCATGATGGGCTTTAACCAATTTAGGGTAAAACGCCATAGAGTCTTCTCCATACATATCGGCAAGTGTACTATCAGGGTATAGCGCTCTCGCGTCTAATACGTTTTTTGCTAACAGTTCGATATTTGATTTTTGCTTTTCCGTTACATCAGGCCATGGAAAGTTGTTATAAACTATCACTCCGGTATAACGGTAATCGCTTTTTAATCGTCCACAAACCACTCGCATCCAAGCCATGTGTATATTTGACATGAGTACGCCGAAATGGTATAATGTTGCTTGAGGGATAATCATATTCGCATTACTGGAAATTGTATTTTTATCCATGTACCCGATGGGAATATAACGGCGATTTTCAGACGATGTGCTGGGAATCAGCAAATAATTTGTATTTGGATGCGAAATAAAGAAAAACAAATGCGGAGTTTCCGCTTTTTCAAGCGTTGGTTTTGCTGTGCTATTTAAACGGAACTTTTTAACTTTTTTGACACGTTCTTGAACCAATGGACAATTTTTCAGCGCTGAATAAGGAACGTCCTTTAACCAAAGGCAATATCTCTCATTGCCATTGATAAATTCTTCCGCTCCGATATAGCGTTTTATAAACTTTCTAGCCAACGGTTCTTTTGACAAAAGTTCCTTTCTTTCATCAGCGGTTAAAATAAGATTTCCGCCATCGGACGGTTTATTCCCCAAATACATTATCGGTACATCACAGATAGGCTTACTTCGGCTTGAGATTAAAACGTTTGGCGCATCAATAAGATACGGATTTATATTTGCCGCTTTTATCTCGGTACCGTCGTTTTCGTAAATAACTTTATACTTGCGATATGTATTGCGTGATTCGTCCACGTCAAAATCGCGCTCTTCCCCCCAAATAGATACTTCCTGAGAAACCTGTTTTGATTGTTGCGATAAAGCAAATCCTATAATTACACAATGAACCGCCGCCTTACCTTTTGCTTCATTACTCCATTTAAACGTGCGGTAGGCAAATTCAATACTCATGTTATAGTCATTGAACATCTTACTCCACAGCGGAGCAACCTGTTCGCCTTGCGTTATGCTGTTTGTGGAAACGAACGCGGCTTTAATCGGTGTGTTTTTTATGTACGCCGCGGCTTTATGATACCATGCACCTACATAATCAATACTACTCGCCATGTTTATCTTTCCAAAAATAGCCACCGCGTCGGCTTTTTGTTCGGCAGACATCATGGATGCGCCTACAAACGGCGGATTTCCAAGTATATAGCTCAACTTTTCCTTCGGAACCACGCTCTCCCAATCGATTCTGAGTGCATTCCCGTGCACAATCGTAGCGCTTTGTATAAGCGGTACCCTAGCATAATAGCAACCGAATTGGTCGGACGCCTCCAAATTCATTTGATGGTCCGTAAGCCATAAACCGACACGCGCTATTTGACACGGGAACTCCTCATACTCGATACCGTAAAACTGTTCCACGTTTACACGGAGCAAATCCCACATAATATTTATTTGCAACTGAACATTTTTACCTACTTTTTTCTT
>LIUJ01000239.1:12161-12577 GCA_001462255.1 Fibrobacteria bacterium GUT77
CTCGTGTAGTGAGCGCCTATCTCGCGTCGGTATTCCTTATCCATGACACCCTGAAACATTGCCCCGAAAATAGCCGGAGAAATACGGCTCCAATCAAAACCGGCGCACTCAATTAAGGTGTTGCGCATTTTCTCATTAAAATCAGCAAATTTGAGCGCCTCGGCAAACAAACTGCCATTTACATATTGAAAGTTTGACAATTCAGGCGGTATACCGGTTCTTTTATCCCTCTCTTTGGGTGGAATATTAAGATATTCAAAGAGGCGGGCTATTTTGAGTGACAAATCCGAACCGTCTTTCTTTGAGTTTTTTACATATTCCAGCACAGAGTTTTTAGGAAAGACATTCGTATCCTGAGCAAATAGGCAAAAAAGTAGGCGAACAAGGTAGACTTCCAAATCATGTCCATCGTATCC
>LIUJ01000240.1 GCA_001462255.1 Fibrobacteria bacterium GUT77
CGTAAACATGATAATGAACACCGACGAAAAGTACGCTGCGGCGTTGCGCTTTTCGTTGCTCTCCGACTTTTGGGAGAGACGCATCTACTACGGCGCCGACTTTGTGCTTAAAGATTTTCTCGCCGGTGAGGGCGACTGGAGCGCCGGAACCGTAAAGGCTATGCCGTGGGAGTTTACGCAAAAAATAGGTACCAACATACTTCGCATATTCAAACTATACGCGCTCCTCGGCTTCAACAACGAGGGGATCGACCACTACGGATTCGCTTTCGGCGGGAGGGTACCGGGTTTCTTAGGTTTTAATGATATAGAGGGTATGTTGCAGTTCGTCTCCATAGCCAACCCGACTAACGGCGAAAGCGAGGCTAACGCGAGCCACATAACGTTCTTCGCACGCGCGGAATTCGGCAGGCATAGGGATGCTTTCGCCCATAAGTAGTGGGAAGTAAACGGTTACTTATCAGCACCCCACAACTGTAACCCTCCTCGCTTATGCGGTCTTCTATGTCACCCGCCTCCCACAATGTTGACGATTTCCAGCACGTCGTCGTCGCTAAGCGGGTCGGAGCGAAAAGCCGCCGAGTTTTTGTTGGCTATCAGGCCGTTTTTTTCGACGGCGACGCGGGCCGGGTTGTAGCCGATGGTCTCCAAAAAGCCTTCCAGCGTGGTAGCTCCGCCGCCGGAGGCGAGGGGGATATGTTTTCCGTTTACCAGCATATAGGAGCTCCTCGTTAAAAAAGGTTATGGATTAGCGTAGGCGCATATCGTACGGCGCTATGGTCTCCTGACGCAACCGTTTTCCTGATTGGTTTGCTCCTGTACCTGCCGTCCGGCCGCGCAACAGGACCTGCCCTGATTCCGTTCGGGAGCGGGGGTTTGTTGACCGGTTTGGTTTTGTTCCTGCGGCCCCCCGTTTGTGCCGGCTCCGGCGTCCACTACCGTTATCATACCGGGGATCATGCCCATCCAGCAGGAGTACGGAACCTTGCCTGGGCGCGTAGGGGTGAACTCTATTACGTTCTTGCCGGGTTTAAACGTGTGCTCTATTCCGTACTCGCGTATGAATATTCTGTTGTTGCAACCGTTTATGTGTTGCGGCTGCGCGTCTATTTCCCACCTTACCGGGCGTCCGGCCTCCACGGTTATGGCCGGGTAGGTGTACGGCAACAATGTGCTGCTCACCAGCAGATGACCGCGGGCTATGCCGAATTTGCCGGCGGCTTTTGCCGAATCTTGCGGGGAGGCTACGGCCGCCAGCGGCATTCCGCTACCGGTGAGGCCGAAGAGATTCCAGCTCTGCGACAGCATACATAGACCGAGCACGGCTACCATCACGGCGCCGGCGGTCATCACCCGCCGCGACGCGCGGCGCCCGGCAAACGACCCGAACGTGCCGAGCCCGAACATGAGCGGTACCGTACCGAGCGAGAAGAGCCCCATGGCTACCCCGCCCTTAATCGGGCTACCGGTGGAAAGGGCGAATACCTGCATTGCTTGCAAAGGGCCGCAGGGAAGGAAACCGTTGAGCAACCCCACGACCAAAGGCCCCCTGTTTGACGACGACGCGCCGGCGCCGACCCAACGGGAGACGAATCCGGGCATTTTTGGGATAAACCTGCGCACTTGCGGAAAAATGTCGAGCATACCTACCCCCATGACGACCATGAATACCCCGGCTACGAGTTTCAGGACGCCCTGCATATTAAAGGAAAAGGTGATGGCGGAGCCCACCGCGCCTGCGGCGGCTCCAAGGAGCGTATAAGACACCACACGCCCGGCGTTGTATTGTATGGACGGCCACAAGAACGACAGACGCCCGCTTTTATCGGTACGGTCGCCGTTATCGGTGCCGCCGCTTCCGCCGGTTAGGCACTGCGAAAGATTTATCCCGCCGCACATCGCCACGCAGTGCACGGAGGTGGCCAAACCGATGAGGAATATGAGCCCGTAGCTTACGTCGGCGGTGAACTCAAGTTGCGGCGGGACGAGCATTTTCAGTAGCCCGAACTGATCCAACAATATGTAGACCGCCGCTATGATGACGAGCATTCCGGCGGCGCGGCCCCAGTCGACGCGGGGGCGTTCGGCGGGTACGTACTCTCCCTGCGTTTCGTAGCCGAGGGCGGTTATTGCCGCGCAGATATCGTCAAAAGTTACCGCGCCGGGGGCGTAGGTAACGGTGGCTACCCCCTTGTTGTAGTTGACTTCGACGTTGGAGACGCCTTTTACCGTGCGTAGCTTGGTGCGAATGGTATCCTCGCAACCTTGACAGAACATACCGGAGACGCGTATTGTAACGGTCTTTTTTTGGCCTTTGGCCTCATTCGTCATACAAATAGACTCCCATAAACAACGTATAGGATTTTAACGGTTAGTACAATATAATAAATGTCGCCGCGAAAATCAACACAAAAGATGACGGCGGTTGTATATTAGACGGCGTATTATGTATATTATAAGATTAAAATTAAAAAAAGATTGAAAAAAATGCATAAATATTGGATAGCCCTGAATAACATCCCCGGACTGGGGCCAACCCGTATAAAGCGGTTGGTTGACGCTTTCGGCTCGCCTAAGGGGGCGTTTGAGGCGCCGCTTGCCCTGATGCTTGAAAAAAAGCTTGTACCGCCCGCAAGCGCCGACGCTTTTCGCGATACCGGGAGGTTGATCGCGGAGGCCGAGGCGCAACTTGAAAGATGCCGCGCGGTCGACGTTTCCGTCCTCATTCAGGCGGATAGCGACTACCCTATGTACTTGCGGGAGATATTCGCCCCGCCGCCGGTGCTCTACGTGAGGGGCGACCTGTCCGCCCTAAGCGGCCACGCCCTCGCCGTCGTGGGGACGCGCAAGCCTACCCGATACGGTCTCAACTGCACGCGCGCCCTAACTGCAGAGCTCTGCAAGAGCGCCGTGATTGTCAGCGGGCTCGCCTTAGGCGTAGACGCCGCCGCCCACGAGCGTTGCCTCGAACTGGGCGGTAAGACCGTAGCCGTACTGGGTTGCGGGATAGATCGCGTTTACCCGCCTGAAAACAAGGGGATTGCCAAGCGTGTTTGCGAGCAAGGCGCGCTCGTCTCCGAGTTTCCGCCCGGCACCATACCGGAATCGTACAACTTTCCGCGGCGCAACCGCGTGATAAGCGGCATCGCGTGCGGCGTGATAGTTGTGGAGGCCGGCGAAAGAAGCGGGGCGCTCATAACCGCCGCCTACGCGTTGGAGCAAAACAGGGTCGTCTTTGCCGTTCCCGGCCCTATAGACTCGCCTATGAGCGCGGGTACCTTCAAATTGATCAAAGACGGCGCCGTGCCAATCAGGTCGGCGGCGGACGTTTTTGAGCACATCTCCGCCGTCTCGTTCACCCCGTTATTGGCCGCCCCCCCACAAAACATAAAAAGCGAGCCGCCGCCGACATTGCCGGAAAACGAACTCGCCGTGTGGGATACGCTGTCAAACGAACCGCAACGCGTAGACACGATATCGGAAGCGTGCGGCATGGATATACCGATGCTACTGGCGATACTGCTTAACTTGGAATTAAAAGGTTTTGTAACGCAGATAGGGGGGCAGCAATTTCGGAGGGCGCTCTGTTGAAAAGCAAGAAATCCCTTTTGACGGTCGTCGCGGTCGCCGCCGCCGTCGTCGTAGCGCTCGCCGCGCTGACGTTCATGAACCAGGGTTTCTTGGATATATACCGCGCCTACAAACAAGACCGTGAGCTCACCCGCAGGATAGAGGCCGCCCGCGCCGAGGCCGACTCGCTTAAGGCGGAGATAGAGAGGCTCAAAAGCGACACCGCCCACATAGAAAAAATAGCGAGGGAAAAGCTCGGCATGGCGCGTAAAGGGGAGAGAATAATCAAATTTACCGACAGTAGCGCCGATCATTACCCCAAATAACACGGATATCGTACCAACAAGCAACGATTTTCGGACGGCATACCCATGAGCGTCGAAAAGACCGAATCAATCATCCTCTCCGCCGCTCCCTACAGGGAGACAAGTTGTATTATGCGCCTTTTTACGCGCTCACGCGGCCTCGTTCACGGTATAGCTAAGGGGGTGCGCCGCAGCGGCAAGTCCACGCCCACGCCGCTCGACAGAGGTCTTCTGTTGGAGGCTATGCTCTACCATAGGCCAAACCGCGAACTGCACACGCTGGGCGCGTTGCACGTGGCGAATTTTTTCCACGGCATCCGCGTCGACATAACGAAATCGGCGCTCCGTGACGTCGCGATAGAGCTTTACATAAAGACGATAACCGAACCGTCGCCGCATCCGGAACTCTTTGACCTGCTACTCGCCTTTCTCGTCGGGTTGGACGAAACCGGTACGGCGGATCCGTGCGCCGCCTTTCTAATGCTGTGGCGTTGCATCGGTAGCTATTGCGAACATACCGGATTCGGCATTGATACGGAGAATCACGCGGGTAGCGGTATAGACCCGCGTATAATAAGGATAATAGGCGAGGGCGGTCGGAACGTGAAAAACGCGGCGCGGTCGGGCGATCTTTATTCATGGGGAGAATGCGTAGACGCTACGGAGCAACTATTGCGATACTGCCGACGGCATTTTGACGTTCGGACGGCGTTCAATTCTATGGAGTTTATTCGCGGGCTTTAGGCCTAAATCCGGTTTACAGTGAAAAAAAACGTTAAAACTCTTGATATTTTTGCCTAAAACATCTATACTTATATCCCATGTATATTTTACCTCCGCGTTTTTCTCGTATTACGTTTCAAAATGACAAATATTGGAAGAAAAACGCCGAAAAAGCTTGATATTCCGGCCTGAAACGCCTACACTTATAGTAGAGGGAATGATGAAACGAAGCACAAAGTACAACATTAGTAACGATGTGTGTTAACCTACACGAAAGGAGTCTGGTATGGGGGACACAACCGAGAAGACGGCGGCCCAATTAGCCGGAAAGTATCTCACTTTTAAGCTCTTACGCGAAGAGTACGGGCTTGAGATACTCAAAGTGCGGGAGATTATCGGGATGATGGCGGTTACGAGTTTGCCTCGCACGCCGTCGTACGTGCGGGGGGTGATAAACCTGCGCGGCAAGGTGATTCCGGTGATCGATTTGCGCAAGAAGTTTGAGATGGTAGAGGCGGCCGATACAGCCGAAACATGTATTATCGTCGTCGACGTTAAGGCGGCGGTGGGGGTCGTTCAAATCGGGATTCTCGTGGATTCCGTCTCCGAGGTTCTCGATATCGTGGGAGAGGATATCGAAGAGGCGCCGACGTTTGGGACGAATGTCGACACCGCGTTTATCCTCGGAATGGCCAAAACAAAGGGTGCCGTCAAGATTCTCCTGAATATCGAGAGAGTCCTTTCGTCCGAGGAGCTGGAAAATGTAGCCAAAGCGGCTTAGAGTGCTTGAGGGGAAAAAAAACGAAAAAACCAAAACACATTAAAAAAAACTCTTAGAAAGAGGGGAATATCATGAAAAACTTAAAAGTGTCTTTGAAACTGTTAGTCGGCTTCGGTGTTACCGTCGCCTTGCTGTTGGTGGTGGGCATTACGTCCATCTCCAGTTTGAGA
>LIUJ01000241.1:0-2516 GCA_001462255.1 Fibrobacteria bacterium GUT77
ATACGCGCAATTTGTTGCGAACGCGCCTTTAAATACGACTCTCGCAAAAAACATGATAATGAGACAATGGATCAAATACATTACATAACTTGCCTCTCCGAGCTCAACGGCGAAACGTATCGCTCTTCCGTCGGATTTAATCTCTTTTTCGAGAAACACGACGGAACTCACCAAGACAAACGCCGGAATGCCGAAACTTATGCCTCTGCTTCCCATTAAATAGTGTTTGTTTATATCGCAGTAAACCATAAATCCGTAACAAAATATCGCCAAAAGCGTCAGCGCTACCGTTTTGATACATCTATCGACGACTATTCGGCATTTGTTTGTTTCGTATAACGTATATACGTGATACAATATTATACCGTAGATAAACTCAAGAAACAACGATGGGCCATAGTACCGGTGTTCGAAATTTGTAAAACTGCGGTTACGAAAATAAGAATTAATACACACGCCGCCGTAAAACGTTTTCTGTTTTTTACAAATAAAACGCACAAAGACATAATGAGATAAAAAAGCATTTCATAATTTAATGTCCACCCTTGATCAAGTACGGGCAACCCGTTATTTTCGGGGCCCGGTATGAACAAGATTGATTTTATGAAACCGGAAACACTTACCTCGTTATTATCCATAACTCCGGGGAAGATCACGGCGGTTAACGTCATTACCATAGTTAAAAGAACGTACATCGGTTCTATTCTTATGACGCGCTTTATTAAAAATTTTCCCGCGCCGTCCTCCCCTCTTGAAACGACATACGCGATGACAAAGCCGCTGATTATGAAAAAAATATCAACGCCAAACCGCCCGGTCGTCGGAAATTCACTGCATACGACTTTGTCGGCGCAATGCGTATAAACCACGCTCAACGCCGCGACCGCCCTTAATATTTGGATGCTTACTATCGTTTGCCTGCTTGTCGCATGCATATTTTTCGTTTACCTCTCAACAACGACCACGCCGCCCGCGCTCGCCCCGAAGACGTTCATTTGGTACATCATCTCGGCGCGCGCCGGAGGTTGCGAAAATTCCCCTTCCGTTATGGCTTGCGAACGAAAATAAAAGTCGTATGTGCCGGGTTCCATCTTCTCGAAGAAGTACACCACGCGGTCGTCGTAGAAGGCGCTGTAGTCGCCGCCGTTGGTCGTTTTGTGCGTGGGGACGGCATCGCTCGACGCGTTTTCCAACCGCGGGTTAAGCGGCTCGAAACCGGCGGCCATCGGGACGGCTACGGCCACGAACAGCCTTGATTCCGGGTTTACGATTTGCACGTGTTCTTCAACTATGTCGCCGGTCTTGACGGTTACTTTGGCCCCGCCCTTGTCCAACGCTACCCTCGACGGGGCGGCGCCTTTTTTGATTCTGAATAAGTCGCGCTTCACGGCAAACCCGCGTTGCTCCGGTTCCGCCGTGCCGCCCAACGCTTGCGGCATATAGCGGCGGCTTAACCTCACCCAAAACGCGCGGTTCGCCGACTGGCCGTCGGGGGTCACGTTACCGGCTTTGCCGTTTGTAAAGTACGCCGTCGTCGCGGTTCTCATATTCAACTGTTTTGTTTTATCGCTACCGTCGTTCAGTTTGAACGTATACGAATTGTCTTCTCGGCTGTCGATGAAATCGCGTAGCGCGAGAAGCGACATACTGTTCGCGTAGGTGCTACCCCACCCGTCCTCGGCGCCGATGTTCATAAGTTCCCTCGCCATAAGCAACGTTCTTGGATTCGACTTAGTTTTCGGCGACGAAGACATGGCGCTCACAAACGACGCCAGCGCCGAAGCGTCGCTCGCGTGCATTCTCGCCCCTACGGGCACGCCGTACTTTTGGAATCCGCCGAAAATCTCCGCGCCCTTTTTCTCCATGAATATCGCCGATTTCCAAAGTTGATCCTCCAACGCGGCGTACTGTTTACCGAGAATCGCCTCTTTTTCGGCGACGGCTTTGAAAACGTTGGCCTTGCCGGAAATATCCAACTCGCTCGCCGCGGCGGCAAGCTCCCGCGTGTAGCCGATGTCGGTGTGGCCGCTCTTGGCAAGCGCCGCCAACGCGCAACTTCTCTCATAAGCCGACTGACCGCCCACAAAGCGGCTGTAGTCGCTGCGTAGCGACCGCTTCAACGCGTCTATGGCGGAGAGGTACATGCTTTGATCGAACGGGAACGGCTTCTCCAGCGTCTTGTTTACCGCGTTCACCTCCGTTAGGAAATTTACCACGTAGGCGGTTAGGTAGACGTAACCCGTCGTGCCTGGCCAGTAGCCGAAGAGCCCGTCGCTGTGTTGCGTCGTCTTCAAGAACGCCATCGCCCTGTTCACCCCCTCCGTTATCGACGTATCGGGGGGTTCTACGCCGTATTTTTCCCACATACTTTTGTAGACCACCGACGGATACGATTGCGATACGACTTGTTCCGAGCAACCGTATGGGAATTTCGTGAGGTTCGATATCGCCGCGATGACTTTCGGCAGGTATTGATTGTCGCTTATAAACAAGTTCGCGGCGACGGTATTTTGGCG
>LIUJ01000241.1:2784-6381 GCA_001462255.1 Fibrobacteria bacterium GUT77
GGTTTCGCGGAGTCGAGTTGTATCTGTTTGTCAGGAATGTTTTTTACCGTAAGCCCCTTTGCCGTTATCATAAACGTCGCCGCGCCGCCTCCGCCCTCAACTACGCGCGCTATGCCGCCCGCCCGAAGTTTGTCGCCGATGCGCACGAACCGCGGCAACGCCGGTTGAATCGTTACCGGCAGGCGCACCGACACGCGCGACTTGGCCGTGCCGAATTTATCCGGCACGCTGACCGCCATCGCCCGCACCGAAAAGTTCGTCAAATCGTCGGACATGGGAATTTTCACTACGGCGATTCCGTTCTTATCAACCTTTATGGACGGATTCCAGTACGGCACCACTTTGAAATTTTTACGCGGGGTAATCTTCCCCAAGCCGTCGCTCTCCTCTTCATTTCCGTCGCCGCCGGGATTCTCCGTCGCGATAAGGTCGCCTATCGCGAGATTCCGGCTGTCCATTATGCTCACGTAAGTTTCCACCGATTTCAAAAACGCGTCGAGCGGATCCAAACTGTATTCCTTTCGCAGAGACAGCACCGCCTCGTCTACAAGCCACAGAGCTACCTCGCCGGAACGCGGCTTGCCCTGTATGTCGCGGAGGTTTACGGTTACGTCGAGCGTAGCGCCGGGCATAACCGTGGGCGCGTGCGACAATTTTACGTCGAGCATATTCGCCACGGGATTCACCGTTAGCCACGTCGTATTCCCTACCGTCTCCGGTTTTCCGGCGTCTACGGACGACCCGTCCGACGCTCGGCGCGCGGCGGCGGCGCGCGGGCGCATCAGCAAAATGCTCACGGGAATACGCGGCGCCATCTCCTGCTTTATATCGAGCGTAAACGTGCCCTGACCGTTTTCGACGTTTACCCATTTGTACGCGTTCTCACCGTTCGGCATCTCCGTTACGACCAGCGCGAGCGCTTTTTTATACGGGCTTTTGAGCAAAATTTTCGCCTGTTGCCCAGGTTCGTAGGAGTTTCTGTCCGCCACCGTTTCAAATACGCTCTGTTCCGCCTTCTTCCACGCCTGCTGTTCGCCGCCGGCGAGGTACAAATCCATCTTGACCGTCTGCAACCGCCCAAGCCTGTCGCGCGACGATAAAATCAAAATGTATACGCCCGGTTGTTGGTTCTTGAATTCTATCGCGGTAGGGTTCGCGCTTGTAACCACCTCTCTCTCCTCAACCAAGTCCGCCGTCTCGTTGGTTATGTACTTCGGTTTGCCTGATGAGAAATCCGAATCGGTCAAATAAGACGTCCACGTGACGCGTTTAAGCGCGACGGTTACCTTTTGCCCGGCGATAAGAGAATCGTTTACGCCTATGGCGGCTACGCGGGCGGATATCGTATTCCCGTTTGTTATGTGCCTGTTGGCGCGTATGCCGAGAATAAACGGCGGTAGCGCTATAACCGTATGGCGCCCCGATACAGTTTGCATATCGGCGTCGGTTACGGTCGCCTCCACGACGTACTTCGCCGGATTTCCCCCCGTCGCCGACTGCGGGTTCAGCGTTACCGTCGCGCTACCGTTTCCGTCCGTTTTCCCATTCTCCTCCAACACGCTTTGACGCGCCGGTTCCTGCGAAGCGCCGTAGCGGGTGTCGCTCGACAGAACATAATTCGCGAATCCGCGGGGTTTGTGGTCGTAGGGGTACGACGTAACTTTCCACGCTATATCCCTCTCCACGAGGCGTCCGCCGGCATAGTACACGGCCGTGGCGCGCACCGTAGCCGGCCCGTCGTTGGGAACGCGCTCCGCCCCGCTCAATTTTACCTCAAACCGCGGAATACGGTACGCCTCAACCATAAAATCCGTGCTTACGATATGCCGCTCGTTCCCGTTTCTGTCGCTCTTATACAACGACACCTCGTAAATCCCCGTGGGCGCGTCATCCCCCTTCGGCGGCGCTACCTTCAAATGAAACGCGCCGAATTCGTTCAGCGTAACCCTTCTCGTAGCGTAAACGGACGACGGGCTACTCACCTTAACGGTATACCCATCCCCTCCGGCGGGCAGGTTAATGGCGCCGTATAGCAATTCACGAACGTACCCCTTTATGAAGACGCTGTCTTCCGGGCGGTAGATGGGGCGCTCGGTGCGCACGAAAGCGCGTATCTCCGCATTCTCCGGCTCAAACGATTCTTCGCCGTTCGGCCAGTTGAGCCACCCGTCGTCGGATTTGCGCCAGTGGTTATCCGAGAAGACGTCCACCGTGCCCTCCCTGTCGTTCTCCGTATTGATAACCAACACGTCGTCGCCCTTGGAAACCACCACCCGCCGCACCGTCGAATTGTTCAGTTTCCCCATAGTCGCCTTAGTGTGCTCAAATGAGAAAAAACCGTCCGCTCCGGTCTTACCCTGCGCGAGCGTCGTCATTTTATCGTTAACAAGGCCGTCTATTCTTATAGTAGCGTCGGCTACCGGCTTATCGCTCGAATAACTCGTAACGGCAAACATCACCTTGTTGTTCTTATACTTAGATTCCACGGCGCTTAGGCATAAGTCCGTAACGGTCACCCTCGCGTAATAACGCTTCTGCGACCCGTCGAGCAACCTGAAGCCTACCAAATAAGTCCCCGGCTTGTCCTTGCCGCCTATGGCGGCGAACATCGGTTTCAAATCCACGCTCTTTATTCTACCGCCGCTCTGATTGCCGACCTCCACGACCCCGGAATAGTGCGGGCTACCGAGCATCCTTATGTGTTTCTCAACGTTGCCGACAAGCCTTGTCAAATCGTAGTCCCACGAATACTCGGTACGCGAAATTTGGCCGTACGACGCGTCCAACGCCGAAGGTTCCTCCCCCGGTCCCGGCGGCAGAGACGTCTCGTTCACCTCCAACTGCGTCTTCGGAAAATCGCCGAACGCCGTATGCAACGGGTCTATCTTGTACACCCTGAAGTCCAAGCTCGAAACGCCGGACGCCGTTATCGGAAAGTGTTGCGGACCGAGCCTCTCCACAATTCCCGACCCGCGGTCCCACTTGGCGTTCGGCTTGACCTTAGGCAGATATACGTAAAACGAACTCGGCTTCTTGTTCGTAAGAACGCGCCCCGCCGCGTCCTTCATTTTAGACGGGTTCAGCACCACCTTATAGAGTTTCTCCTGCTCTACTCCCACGTTTATGATAATCTTATTATCATGCATACGATAGGAAAACGCCGACGGCGCCGGCGATACGTTTACCATACTGCGCACCGCCGAAATCCCCGGATCGGCGGGCGCCGCAGAGAACTCCAATAAAAACTCCCCGATAATGTCGAGCCTAACCGCCTGACGCGCGTCGTAAGACGCGCCGCCGACGCTCACCGAGTACATTTGTCCGTACACGCCCGCCTTCTCCAACGCGAATTCCGGTTTCGTTTCAACAATGTACGACTCCTCCGCCCCCTTTAGTCCCGCCTTGTCCGCGAACTTCAAATTCACCTTAACCCGTTGCCCGTAACCGATAGGTTCGTTGAACATCACGCGGTAGAAAAACGATTTCGCCCCGAGGATATCCTCACGAACCTTGTACTCGCTCTGCCGAAGCGTCCGGCACCCCTTGCCGTCAACCCCCGGAAGCGGGCACGTCTCAACGCTTATAAGCCGCGACAAA
>LIUJ01000242.1 GCA_001462255.1 Fibrobacteria bacterium GUT77
ATAACAGTGCTCCTACTTCGATTATTATGGCCGGTTCCGCCTCTATCGGGGCGGGGAGTAGTGGGGGCGGCGGTGGCGGCTCGGAAACCGAGATTACCTTTAAAAAGCAACCCGCGGTGTCCTCTGCGGTTGCGTCGGTTGTTGAGGGTAATGTAAATACGACGCATAATATTAGGGCTATAGCTCTACGTAAAATCGCCGGTACTGAAGTGGGATTTCCTGATTCTACGATTGAGTATCGTTGGTTCAAACCGAATGGCAGCTCGGCGGGTACTTCGGACCCTACGGTTGGTAGTTGGACGAAGGACAGCGTTTTGCTGCTTCCTACGGATATAGCGGCTGGATCTAATTATTTCTACGCCCGCGCGCGGTCTACGGCTAAGAAGCCTGACGGGACGGAGTACGCTTTGGCGGTGTCTTCCGTTGTGACGGTTTCGGTTACGGAGCGTCCGGTGGTTTCCGTTACTAATCCCCGTGCGAGTTTAACACAGGAGGTTGGTACGATTACGGATAGCATTTCAGTAACAGGGAGTATAACTTCTGCGGGTGGCACGACCTTGACTTACCAGTGGTTTAGAAACACCTCGAATACGAATGTGGGAGGCGTGGCGGTTGGCGGCGCGACGGATTCTACCTACTGGCTACCCAGTGACCTTCAGGCAGGCGTGTATTATTATTTCTGCGAGGTCGGAAATAACGTCGGGACTGCGGCGAAACAGAGATCCGGTGTCGTTAATGTCATAGTTAATCCTCTTGCCACGGGTGGTTTCTCACCCCTTCCTGCGGGAGTGAATGTGCAAGTCAGCGACAAGACGGATACGTACACGCCTGGAACCGGGAACAATTTGAAGATTGCTACGCCGTCTCAAGGCGCTAGCTTGGTAAGCCCGCAGGTTGGTAGTCCGGCGTTGACCTTTACGGTTACTAAAGTTGTCTATCAGTATCCTGTGCGTTATCAAGCTGACGGTACGACGCCTATTGCGGGTAGCGATAGTGTTGTTGTGTTTACGGGATCGACAGCGAGCGACCCTCACGCCCTAAGCAATCAAGGAGTTCGCGCGGCGGGTACATATTTGGTCACGTTCGTTGTTCAAAGCACGAACTCGTCGTCACCGAAGTACGAGGGTTCCCGTACAGTAATGTATACCGTCAATCAGAAACCGATAAGCTCTATCGGCACCAAGACCGTCACCCCGACCACGGCGACGTACGACGGTACGGCAAAGCCGGTTTCAATTACGTTGAAGGACGGTAACGCTACGTTGGTTAAGGATGTTGATTATACCTTGACTTCGACGTCGGACGATTGGGTGAACGCGGGAGCCGCGCCCGTTGCCGTGGCGGGTATAGGCAACTACGGCGGAACGTGGTCGACTACGTTTACCATCAGCAAGAAGCAGATAAGCGTGGACACGGCGAACACTGTGGTCAATTTGAACAAGAGCTATGATGGAACAAAAACCGTGCTCGAAGATATTAACGATCCCGCCAAAATCAGCATAGGGTTTAGCGGACTCGTTAATACTACGGATCTCGCGAACGGCAACGGGTACAGCGTTTCGGGGGTAGGCCTTGATAACGAAAACGCCGGATCCGGCGCGACGGCTCGTGTTGTTAGCGGCACGGTGCGTTTGGACACCAATACGCTAATGGGCAAGAACTATACCTTTGCAAACAACGCGCTTACGGCGTCGTTCTCCAAGGGCGGAGTTGTTATAAGTAAAGCTGGTCCCGTTGTTGGCGATTTCTCGTTTACGATTCCGCAGAATAGGTTGTACACCGGTTTGGCGCAAGGAATCGGGACGGTTACTTGGAAGACTCCGAAGACGAGTAGCGGTAGCGCGTTGACGGTGTATTACGACAAGGGCGAAGGTGCAGGGCCGGAGTCGGCGTTGCCTGTGGCGGCGGGAACGTACGCGCTTACATTGGACGTTGTGGGCGGAAGCAATTTTAATGATTCGCGGGTAAACGCGAGTAGCGGCGTTTCGCTTGGTAGCTTTATTATCGGCGCGGCGAAGGATCCGGTCGTGCATATAAACGATTCTACAACTTCGGCCGTAACGGCGGACGCGTATCTCAACGAGGCTTTGACATTGAAGGCCATCGGGTTCCGCCCGGACAGCGCGACTATTACTGGCGGTAAGGCGGACGGTTCGGACTCAGTGTTGTACTATAAGTCGGGGACGATTGCTTACAAGTGGTTCAAGCTGAATACCGACGGTACGACCTGGGACACGGTTAAGGCCGGAAACATAATTAGTTCCGGTACGGTTGTCGGAACTACCGTTATCAGCGGTAATACGATTAGCCTTACGTATAGCAACACGACGCCGGCTACTCACACGTATAGGGTAGAGGCCACGTATACCAACACCGGTGTGCAGGTAGCCACTACCGCGCCGAGTAGCAATGTGGTTGTTACGGTCAACGCCGCGCGGCAGGATATAGCCGAGGCAGTTGTTGCGGTCACCGGAACGTGGGAATACAACGGGGCTCCGGCCAATATTACGGCGTCTGATATTACCGTTACGTTGAGCGGTACCGGGTTGACTGAGGGAACGCATTATACTTTCGACGTGTTCGGTGAGGACGCGGGAGAGGGTGTGGTGTCTATAACCGGCATAGGCGCGTACAAGGGCAAGGCTTCCGGTACTTTCATTATCAATAAGAAAGTTACGGCGGAGGCGGATCTGAAGTACGATCCCGTGTCTGCTACAGTGCAGTACAACGGCGCGGCGCAACCTGTTACGGTTTTGCCGAAGGTAGGCGACGGTTTGGGCAACGTTACGGTCAAGTATTTGGCGGTTGGCGACACGACGGTGGATACGCTCGCGTCGGCGCCCAAAAACGCCGGAACGTATTTGACGCTTATATCGATTGCCGAGGGCGCGAACTACACGGAGTTGGAGGAGTATGAGCGCGCGTACACGATTACGAAGCGTTTTCTGACGAAGGATGAGTTCAACTACAAGATTCCCGCGCCGCACGCCTGGACCGGTGTGGCCGACGCTCCGGTTGTGGCGACGCTGAAGAACCCGATGGGTTACACCGGCACGCTCACGACATTGTACACCACCGTTACCGGAACCAACTTGACGGCGATGCCTACCGACAGCGGCAAGTACGCCGTTAAGGTACGCGTAAGCGGCGACGCGAACTTCGGCGTGATAGTTGTTACGCTCGACACGCTGAGGATCATGCCCGAAGGCTGGGTAAGCGTAGCCGAGGCGAATCGCGAGGTTCCGAAGCAGATCGTAATCAGCGAGGCCGCGGTTGCCCCTGTTAAGGCGGTAACGGCCAGCTTCACGGCCGGTCCGAGCCCCGTAAGTGTAGGCAAAGAAATCAAGTTCTTCTCTACGAAAGCCGTGAAGAGCGGCAGCCTCTACATCTTCGACGCCGCCGGTAACAGCGTAGCGAAGAAGTCGGTCAAAGCCGGCACGGGCGAGATTGCCGGCTGGGATCTGAAGAGCAAGGGTGTAACGGTCTCCGAAGGCACCTACGTAGTCAAGGGCGCGTTGGTTGGTAAAGACGGTACGAGGGAGAAGGTA
>LIUJ01000243.1:0-2303 GCA_001462255.1 Fibrobacteria bacterium GUT77
GCAGTTGCAGTATTTTAAGGAAAAGCTTCTTGCCGAAAAACAGAAGGTTTTGGAGGAGATGGGCGAACTGCAGCAGGACAACCTCAAGCAGTCCATATCCGACGCCGCCGGGGAAAACTCGCGATACAGCTACCACTTAGGCGACGTGGCCTCCCTCTCCTACGGGCGGGAGTTCTCCATGGGGCTTGCCGAGAGGCAGCAGAAGTACCTTGAGCAGGTGGACGCCGCGCTCGCCAGAATAGAAGACGGCACCTACGGCATCTGCAAGGTGACCGGGGAACCGATAGACGTCGAGCGCCTTGAAGAGGTGCTTGTCGCCAAATATTCCGTGAAAGGGAAAGAGATTTTGGAGCGGCAGAAGCGTAAGGAAGGGGTGTGACCCGCCGCCCCGCGTACGCGCTTTCCGGCATACGCGGCAAGTTTCGGCAATATAGCTTACCGGGGGCGCGGCGATTAAGATGTTGAGATTCAACGCGGTTATTGCCCTTCTTCTGCTATTGGCCGGCGCCCCGCTCTTCGCGGACGGGGCGCCGCGCTTGAGGATTGACGCGGTAACGGTAGACGGTCTGCCCGACGAACCGACCGTTCCCGACGCGGTCTTGTTGTCAGTCCCGCTCTACTACGAGTCCACTGCCGCGGTTGGGCGGGCGGTCTACGCCATATCAAAAATACTCTCCGACGGCGGCTACCCGTACAATAAGATTCGTATCAATACATTAATAATACGCGATTCCATAACCGACGCCGCCGACACGACCGGAGACAGCGTTATCCCGATCGCGATACGCGTTGACGTTGATCCCGGCGAGCGCGTTTGCGTGGGGCGTCCGCTTATCGTTACAAACCACAAGCGACACGGCATTTACTACCGCGACGTGGTCTTCGCCCCCGAAACGCCGTACAACTCCGGCGTCGTAAACGAGTCGGTCAAACGCCTTTTATCGCGCCCGTATGTCAAAAACGCCGTCGCCGCCTCCCCGGTGATTATCGAGGACGCGCCTAAGTGCCGCGACTCCATGAGCGTTGCGGTCGCCGCCATAACCGTAACGGAACGCCGCGGCATGGAAGCCGAGGGGGCCCTCGGCTACGAGTCGGGGCGCGGCGGAAGCGAGGGAAAGCTCTCCGGGCGGCTCAACTTCTCTTTTATCAATATGCTACGCCGTAGCGAGTCGGTAGACCTCTCCTACGTGGGAACATCTACCGACCAACGCCTTAAATCCGCCGCGACGTACCCGTGGGCATTCGACCTACCGCTCGATCTCGGCGTGTCGCTCGGAGTAGAGGTTGAGGACGGCGGCTACGGCTACTTAGGCGGCGACGTGAACGCGAGCGTGGACATAGGCGCCCGCCTGCGTTGCGGATTGTCGCTATCGGCGTCCGAGACCGTCCCGCCGGACAGTTTGGGCGCCGCTCCGTACGCGTTCTACGGCGCGGACGTTTTTTTGGAACTTAAACGCCGCCGGTGGGAACGCGGCGCCGCCGTTCCCGAATTTTCCGTAAGGAGCGGTAGCGGCGCCGCCAACCGGGAAAAATCGTATACCCGCAACAAGGCGGAGGCGGCCGTCGGCATACACTATCCGGTATTACAAAACTACGCCGTCGCCGGACGCGTATGCGCCAAATCGCTATTTACGGAGGAAGAGTACCTCCCCCCCGCGGAACTGTATAGAACCGGAGGCCACGGGTCGCTGCGCGGTTATTCCGAGGACGAGTACGCCTTCCGCGCGGTCGCTTTTTCACAATTGGAGCTACTGTATTATTTTGACCGCGCCGGTTCCGTATATGTTTTCACCGACGGCGGAATAGGGTTTTACAAACCGAATCTTTTATCAATGGCCAACGCCGATAAACTATTAGGCTACGGAGTGGGGATAAGGTTCCAGTCGCGCATAGGGGCGGTGTCGCTGGAATGGGCGAGGAACAGGGGCGACGAAAAAAACCTCGGACGACTGCACGTGGGGGTTAGGACGGGGTTTGACGATTGATTGACCGATATTTGTTTAGGTCGGCCAAAAAACTTTATTTTAAGCGTAGCAGGCAGAAAAATCCTACTTCTCGGCAAAATTTTCACAAAACCCACAAAACCGCTAAAGTCCCAAAATTTTCACACCGATATAATAAATGTGAGCCGAACGGGACGGCAAAGATTGCCGGCAAAAACCCAAAAACTCACAAAACGGCGGCACGAGGCCGCCAAAGCCATTAACCACCAAAACCAGGAGGGTTTTATGCGTATCAACCACAACCTCACAGCCATCAACACCCATCGCCAAATGGGAATCTCCGAGCTCGACGGCTCGAAA
>LIUJ01000243.1:2520-4092 GCA_001462255.1 Fibrobacteria bacterium GUT77
GAAGGCGCACTCGCCGAAACGCACTCCATACTACAGAGAATGCGCGAACTCTCGGTGCAATCCGCCAACGACACAAACACGGACAAGGACAGAGAAGAACTCCAGGCCGAAGTCACACAGCTGAAAGCCGAAATTGACAGAATCGGAAACACGACCGAGTTCAACACCAAAAAGTTGCTCGAAGGCAGCGCCACCGGTGTCAGGGACGAGATCGTGGGGACGCTTCGGGTAAACAACAACAGCGCGGTGGTAATCGACGCCAATAAGGAAAAGGCGATGTCGGCGAGCATTTCCAACGACAAGAGCTGGGCGTTTGACGGAGCTTATATGCTCATAAAGACCAACCAGACTTACGATGCCACCGGTAAAGCGATTCACAACGCGGAGGACTTCAGACTCGTTGGAGCGGACGGGGCGGTGTACAGCTTTAAAGAACTCGGAAAAGACACATTGGCGCAGACGAGCGACTTGACGGCGGGGACGATTATAGCGGACGGGGGAAATTCGTATGTAGTTAAAGCTGCCGGGGCCCTTAGCGCTACCGGTAATCCGGCAGAGGTGTCAGGCGGTATCACCCTTGGGGCGAGCGTTGATGAGACGCAAATCGCAGAAGTTGGGTTAGGCTCCAAATTGGCTTCGGGTTCTTCCGTTACGCTGAAAGATTCCCAAGTTTTTCTGTATGAGAGCGGTAAAAATCTTTTGTTCAAAGATGGTGTGCTCTCGTATTCTACTGATGGTACTACCGCCCATACTGAAATAGATGTGGGCGCAACTCTTACCCTTGACACCGGCGCGATGGTACGAAACGACGGCGGCGGCAAATTCACTATCGTTAGCGGTAGCCTTACAGCTGAGAATGCGTTGACAGGCGGTACGACTGTTTCGGCATTTACCATTGCCTCGCAAAGCAATTTAACTGCCGCTACCACGACCAAAATAGCCGGTGTAGAATTGGTACAGGCCACCAACTACAAAATTCAGGCGGCCGGTACCTTAGGAACCAACGTTACTATCGGCAACGGTGTAAACCTTACCAATAGCAACGTAACGGATTTGAGCGCCGGTAGTGTCCTTGCCAAAGGTAGTAATATTTCAATTGCGGACACTAGATCCATCACGTTAAACGTCAACGGCAAAGACGTTGAGGTATCATGGGATGCTACGGCGAAAACTTTGAAAGTCGGTGACCAAGTAGTCGCGGCTGAGAAGAGCATTACCCTTGAGGACGGCACGGTGCTTACGCACGAAGCTACATTAGACAATAATACCACGGCCACAGGCAAGATTACTGTAACGACCGGCAGGATCACGCTGGCAAAGGACATATCCTCCGCCATCGGCAATGTAACCGCCTACACTCTCACCAAGGACAGCACCATTGCCGCCGGTTCCAAAGTCGCGGCTGATACCGTGCTCAACGCCGGTACCGTCATCTCCGCCGCCGACAAAGTTTATTCAGGTAGCGTAACTTTTGCCTACCAAGGCAAGAACATGCAGTTCTCGGCGAACTCCGGCAACGCCCTCGCGACGAACTACTTTGAGACGAAAGTGAGCGACAGCTTCACGTTCATC
>LIUJ01000244.1 GCA_001462255.1 Fibrobacteria bacterium GUT77
GGAACATACCGACGTGTTCAACATAGTACCCTTTTCGAACGTTTGACGGGGCGTGGCGATATGGCTAAGATGGCGTGGAACCGTATGCTTATCTCTTTGGCCGTGATGTTTGCGCGGTGAGGAATATAATGAGCGAAAATACACATAGTAAAAAATTCGGCAAGGATTTAACTGAGGGTAGCGTCCCCCGGCACCTGCTTCACCTCGCGGTGCCCATGCTCCTCGCGAATCTCCTCGGCACGAGCTACAGCTTTGTAGACGCCATTTGGATAGGCCGTTATGTGGGCAAGGAGGCTTTGGGCGCGGTGGCGGTCAGCTTTCCGGTTACATTCATATTCATAGGCGTGGCCGCCGGCGCCACAATCGCGACCACGGTGCTGGTCTCGCAGTTCTACGGTGCCCGCAACCAAGTTATGCTTAGCAAAACCATCGGCACCTCTTTCGCCCTGACGCTGATTTTGGGGTTGATCTCCGCCGCCGCCGGAATATTAGCCGCCGAATGGATACTGCGCTCCCTCGGGACGCCGGAGGAGGTCCTACAGCTTGCCGAATCATACCTAAAGATCACGTTTTTGGGCCTTCCGGTCATGTTCATGCACTTTTTGGTGAGCGCCGTCCTTCGCGGCATGGGCGACACCAAAACACCGCTATACTTCATGGTAGTCGGGGTAACGCTAAACGCCATCCTCGATCCGCTGATGATCATCGGCATAGGCCCGTTTCCCCCGATGGGGCTAAACGGCGCGGCGTGGGCGTCGTTCATCTGCCCGGTAATCGGCCTGATACTCTGCGTCGCCTACCTATGGCGCAAGGGCGGGGCCCTTACCGCCGGGGTAAAATTCTTCTCCATAGACGCCGGGATCGCGAAGCTCATCGCGAAGATAGGTTTTCCGTCTATTATACAGCAAACGTCCATATCGTTCGGGATAGCCACCGTCACTTCTATAGTGAACTCCTTCGGCACGGCGGCTATAGCGGCCTTCGGTATAGGCGGGCGCATAGACTCCGTGGCATTCCTGCCGGCGCAGTCGATAGGTTTGGCGGTTTCCACCCTCAGCGGGCAGAACATAGGGGCTAAGCGCTACGACAGAATACCGCAGGTCTTCAAGTGGGGTTTGATAATGACTTTTTGCATAACGTTCTTCTTGGCGATACTGTTCGTATCCATACCGGAGATTCTGATGGCCCCGTTCATGTCCGCCCCTGATCCGGAGGTGATAGAGATCGGCAAGGGATATTTGAGGTTGGCCGCGCCGTTCATCACCTGCTTCGCGATAATGTTCGTCTCCAACGGCGTGATAAACGGCGCCGGGCATACGTTCACGACGCTTATTTTTACGTTGATAGCGGTGTGGGGCATAAGGATACCTTTCGCGACGCTTTTGTCGCGTACCGGTTTGGGAATCAAAGGCGTGTGGGTTTCCTACGCGATAGGGTTCACCACGACAATGTGCATTAGCCTTCTTTGGTACAGATCCGGGCGTTGGAAGAAGGCGGTCATTAGGCCCGGCGAGGTCAGCGAGGCCGGTTCGGTGCCGGAGGAACGCGGGGCGCCGTTGCAATAAATATTGATTTTTATCAATACTGTATTTTATATTAATATGTATAGATAACGCCGTAATATTGATATAGATAGGGAAATAAAAAAAACATGAAAATAATAGCCGACAAGCAAATCTACAAGGTTGAGGAGGCCTTTGCCGACATGGGGGCGGTTACGGCCGTGTCGGGGGGGATGATATCGCGGGAGTTGCTCTCCGACGCGGATATTCTCCTCGTCCGCTCCGTTACGCAGGTAAACGCCGCGCTTCTTGAGGGGACGCCCGTCAAATTCGTAGCCAGCGCCTCTATCGGGGTCGACCACGTCGACGTCGGCTTCCTGCGTGAGAATAGCATCGGCTTCGCGCACGCGCCCGGCTCAAGCGCCGACTCCGTGGCGGAGTACGTCGCGGCGGCGCTCGTCGAGATATGCGCCAAGAGCGGGCGCGCGCTCAAAGGGACCACGCTCGGCATAGTCGGCGTCGGGAACGTGGGCGGGCGGGTATGCGCTTTGGCGGGGGCGCTTGGCATGGAGTGCGTTCTAAACGACCCGCCGAAGAAAGCCATGACAAGGAGCGAGGTATACAGACCGCTTGAAGAAGTCCTCGAACGTAGCGACATCGTCTCGCTCCACGTGCCGCTCATCGAGTCCGGCGACGGCCCAACCTACCACTTGGTCGGCGGCGACTTCGTCTCGCGGATGAAGCAGGGGGCGGCGCTTATCAACACGTCGCGTGGGCGCGTCATAGACGAGGAGAATTTCAAAACCGTCCGCTCGCGTCTCGGCATGGTGGCGCTCGACGTATTCGAGAAAGAACCGGCGATCAACGTGGAGACCCTTAAATTGGCCGATATCGCCACGCCGCACATAGCCGGATACTCGCTCGACGGGAAACTGCGCGGCACGGACATGATCTACTACAGCGCGGCGGCGTTCTTCTTCAAAGAGGCGCAGTGGAGGGCGGATTTGTCCGAATTGCGTCTCCAAAAACGCGATATTGACCTACGAAAATCGGATGACCCCATCCGCGACGGAATTAGGAGCGCCTACCCCATAATGACCGACGACGAGCAGTTTCGGCGTATATACTCCGTCCCCCAAGACGAGCTTGTAAAATTTTTTGAGGGTTTACGCGCAAACTATCCGAAACGGCTTGAATTTCCGCACTTCAAGCTGACGATATCCGAAAGCCGACAAGCGGCGGCGGAGGCGCTCAAAGAGCTCCGCTTTGAGGTGGAGGTTACTCCTTAGGTTCGCTCTCTATGTACTTGATCTTTTGTATGGCGATACTGTTGAGCGGGTCTATATCGGTTATCTCCTTGTAAACCGAGAGCGCGGTATCCCTATCGCTTATCCGCTCGTAAGCCGCCGCCAACTGCAACAACCGGCGAATGTTCTTCCTATCGTTTTCGAGCGACGCCTCAAAGTACCGTATCGCCTCTTTGAACATCTCATTTTCCACGCATACAAGGCCGGCTTTGTAATTTGCCTCACTGTGCGACGGGTTGTATTCAAGCGCTTTAACAAACGCCGCCAGCGCTTTCTCGTTGTCGTTTAGGAGCGTTCTGTATAGTTCGCCCAAGTTATACAAAGTGTTGTAATCGGACGGGTTGAGAGCCAAAGCCGTTAGGTACGACTGCAACGCCATATCCGCGTCTTTCCCGTAATAGTAGATCATGCCGAGCCGCGCGTGCGCCCGCACGTTGAGCGGGTCTTTGGCAAGCACCTGCAACAGGAGCGCGCGCGCGTTGTTGTAGTCGCCGTTGTTTTCAAAATACCGGGCGAACTGGTACTTGGTTTCGAGGTAGTTTGAGTCGGCCGCGAGTGCGCGGCGGAAAAACCTCTCCGCAGTAGGGGAGCGCGTCTGCGCCGCCGCTTCCATCTCGCCCATGAAGCATAGCGCCTCGGCGTTGTTCGGATTGCGGTCCAAAACCTCCCTTAGGGTGCTTGAACTCTCCTCGTAGCGCTTGACGTTGTAAAGCGCTATTGCCTTGCGAACCAGTAGGCTTGGCATTAGCGAGTCGCCTATTTTGGGGATGAGGCGGTCGGCCGTTACTATCGCTTCGCCGAAATCCCCGATTTCGACTTGCGCCCGTACCATGTTGTATAGCGCGTTTAAAGCGGGTTGCCCCTCCTTGTCCTTGGCCGCGGCCGCGATTCGCCGCAAGTGCGACAACGCCGCGCCCGGTCTGCCCGACTGCATATAGCGTTGCGCCGCGAACTCGTGCGCCTCAAGATCAAACGCGGTCACCTCCGGCGAAAAAGTTTCGGCGTTCGCTCCGGAAAGCGGAACCGTCACCTCCTTCTTGGCCTTTTCGACAATGAAGTAACTGTACGCCCAAAACCCGGCGATAACAAGCGCGCATATAACGGTCGACATGACAACGGCCCGCACGACAAATCGCGCCTCCGCGTCGCTTAAACCCATCGTAGACAGTATGTTTTTTTTAGGTGCCTGCATAATTTAGATAAAATACTTTATGAGTGTGCCGAATAACAAAAGGTGACCTAACTTTATATTAACCGCTTTTGTGAGACTCGTCTTTTTGCCGTGTCCACTCCATAAGTACGGATAGCGTGGGTAAGTTTAGGTTTGCCGTTTTGGGTTGCTTGTTCGTGATGAAGCGGAACTTGCCCATGGGTTGGTTGAGTATTTCGTACACGCCGTCCACGCCGTAAACGGGGCCTTTGGCGGCGGCGTAGACTATTCGTCCGTCGATGAAGTAGACTAAGCCGAACGGACCCTTGGTTTCGACCATAAGACAACCGGTTTTACTGCCGATTTCTATGAATTGGAGGACTTCGAGCAGGTTCCCGCCGGCGATTTCGCCCTCTAAGGCGCAACGTTGGACGCCTTTTTGTATGTCTTTGGGGGATTGCGTCGCTTCGGAGTGGTGAACCAAAAGCGGCGTTACCACTTTGAATATGTCTCGGTCGACAACGGATATGCCGAGAAAGTTGACGTTGCGTAGCGCTTTACACGACGGTACGGACGTTGGGTCGGGTACGTTATAGAATAAAAAATGCGGCATGGTTTGCGGCGTTATTCGCGCGAAGAGGTTATCGATCTTTTGGAAAATAGCCGTCTCAAAATCCCAGTCGACTAATATGAGGTCGGGCATACCGCTCTCTATGTTGTTGCGGGCGGTAACGGAGTCTTTGGCGACGCTTATGTTGAAGCCGATCTCGGTGAAGCAGTGTTCCATGGTCTTCGTGGCGTTTGTGAGCATATACTGAACGTGTTTGCTCTCTTTCGCCAGGATGAGGGCGTTTTTCTGCACGTAAATATTGCGCATACGCTCGGCCTTTATGTGGCGGAACGTCACTATTACGGAAATCAGTAAAATTATAATACCCAACGCGAGTAGACCGAAGAGTAATGTTTTTGCCTCTTTAACGGCTATATCGGCCTTGTCGGGTTTGGAGTCCAATATTTCAATTTCGGTTTTTCTGACCCATCCCGACGTATCCTTGTAGGCGACCTTGCACCATGAATCGCCCTCGCCGACCAGCTCAAACAAATCGCCTTTACGCGCTATATTGAGGCGGGGCGCGGCGGGGTCCAAGTAGTAGAGGATGTTGGTATTGTCCCGTAGCACCCGAGCGTACTTTTGGGACGGCTTGGAGTCCACTATCTCCACGTTGGCTTTTTTGATCCAACCGGAGGTATCCTTGTAAACGATCTTGCACCACGCGTCGCCTTGACCAATCAGAGTAAAGGACTCGCCCTTTTGCGCCGTGTGGAGGATGGGCGCGCCGGCGCTCAAATGCTCAAAAACGGGCGTGCCGTCGAGCGTTACTCGCGCGAATCGTTCCGGCGCCTTGTCGCCGTCGTCGTCGCCGACGGGAACCGGCGGCAACATAGACACATCCTGCTTGGAGAAGATCTCCTCGGCTTTGACACGTTGGCGGGCGAATTTGCCGAATATCCAGCCGGAGGTATCTTTGTACCCTATCTTGTACCACCTATCCTGCCGGTCTATAACGGAGACCATGGTGCCCTTTGGCACAATGCCGACGACGTCGCTCGCGGAGTTGTCCGGCTCAACGCGCATACGCACGTCGTCCGTTATCTCAAGTTGCTGAGCTACGGCATTCCACGCGCCAAGGAACAACAACGCGGAGTAAGCGATTGCCCGAATCGTCTTCCTCATTCTGCCTCCGAAACCTCAGTCCAAATCGTCGTCAAGGTCGTCGTCAGCCCCGCCGACTGCGGCCGTCGACGGCGTAATCTGTTGCTTCTTTACGTATAGCACCACGCCCCCGGCGCAACCCAAAAGTATAACTATGTACAACATGAGCGTTATCAGCTTTCCGCCCGGTCGGGTTACTACCTTGCCGGTTTTAGTTTCCAAATAACCTACCCTGCCGTCAACCTTTACCTTGAACCAAAGGTCGCCCTTGGAAAGAAGCTCAAGGTACTCGCCTTTCTTAACCAAGCGCACGATATCGGACTTAGGATCGAGCTGCGTGTACACTACCGAAGTCTTCTTTACCATCACATACTGGGGGTCTCCTACCGCATCCGCGTTGGATCCCAACGTGTCCGCGCCGTAAGCAAACACGGTGAAAAACACCGTTGAGATAACCGCAAGGCTACAGAACCTGGCAAGTCTCATGGGACTACTCCTCTTTTAGTGTTATTATAACGTAAATAAAACGGTTTATTTCGTAACGCGCGTCTCCACAACGTCGGCTACCGTCGACAACACCCGCGCCCGCGCCTCCTCGTCCGCGAACCGCAAACCTACCCTAAGATACCATAAGTCGCGGATATCGGAAAACGCCGGCGACATAAGCCGCACCGCGTCTTTCTCCGTGGTGACTACACCACATAAATATATATTACGGATACGCGCAATATCATTTCTTTTAAAATTATAATGATCCGGAAATTCGCGCGTCTCGGACGGAACGATGGAAAATTGCGAAAGCATAGACAAAAAGCGCTCCGGGCGGGCTATGCCGGTAACGGCTACCGGCGATTCCATGGGCGGTCTCGAAGCCGTCTCCCCGCTACGGGCGTTTACCCAACAATCCGGGTATTGGAGCAGGACGGCGGCGACGGAAGCGGATTTCAAAGCGCCGGACAGATGATTTTCAACGCGATCCCTAACCTCGCGCAATTTATCCGCGCGCTCCCGCGCCCCAATCACAAGCGCAACGCTCGCCCGAGACAGCGCCGATACGCGCTCACGCAGGTAACCGGCGGGCATGGGCCGGTCGTCGAACACGCTCTCGTTAAGACAGACAATGTCCAAGTCGCGGCGGGTCCGTCGATGCTGAAATCCGTCGTCGAGGATGAAGACGGAACGGCTATGCAGAAGCGGCGACAACCGCCGCGCTACCGCCGCCCGATCGGCCCCTATCCCAAGCCAAGTTTCGGGAAGACTATTATGAAGCATACAAGGTTCGTCGCCCGTCAGTTCCCAGTCGGCGGATTCGTTGGGCCTAACTACGATGTGTTTCTTGGATACCCGCCCGTACCCGCGTGATAAGATGGCGACGCCGCAGTCGTGATTATCTATGAGGTAACGCGCAATCAACCGCGTGACCGGCGTCTTACCCGTCCCGCCGACGCGTATACCGCCTACGCTTATTACCGGAAAATCCAATTGTTCGGATAGGAAAGGCAGTGAGTCGTAGGCAAAATTTCTCGCGCGGACCACGGCTGAATAAACGCGCGATAACGCGCTCGCCGTAACGCTTTTGGATAGGCGGTAGGGCAGGGGAGAATCGAAGTTCTTTTTGTTGTTTTTACGCATAGCATCCGTGTAAACATAAATAACCGATCCTTGAAAACGGCGGCGTTATCTCACTCTCCCGGCGTCCGTCGCCCGCCGCGAATCGTTTCTGATAATGCCGGCTCCGAGCGCGTTCAACCTTTCGTCTATCCGCTGGTACCCCCTGTCTATCTGCTCTATGTTGTTGATGACGCTGTGCCCCTGCGCCGTCATCGCGGCTATGAGCAACGCCATTCCCGCCCGAATGTCCGGGCTGGAGAACGACGAGCCGTATAATTGCGATTTTCCGACTATCACCGCCCGATGCGGGTCGCAGATTACTATAGAGGCGCCCATGGCTACCAGCTTGTCAACAAAAAACAGCCGCGACTCAAACATTTTCTCGTGTATCAAACACGTGCCCTCCGACTGCGTGGCGCATACCAACAGTATAGAAAGCAGGTCGGTGGGAAAACCGGGCCACGGGCTGTCCTCTATCCGCGGGATCGCCCCGCCGAT
>LIUJ01000245.1 GCA_001462255.1 Fibrobacteria bacterium GUT77
ATATAGTACGCGTTTGCCCAGTCGTTGGGATCTTCCCGCCAACCTTGCGCCAATTTCAGTTCCCTCGTGTAAACCCATATCCCCTGGCGGCTGTCGGATACGACTATTTCGCTCTTACCGTCGTTGTCCAAATCGCCGGTAACTACGGTGAACGGGGGAATGCCTTTGGCTATTCTTGGCGACGGCGCGGTTGATTGATTGTTTTTTATGATTGATAACGAACCGTCGCTTTGCACGGCGACGAATCCTCCGATAGTGTCCTTAAACGCGGCAACGGCGCATACGGACGAATCGGATTTCAATTTTACGGCGTTGGTCGTGTCAACGCCGACGCCTACGATTACTCTTCCGTCGGCCAACCCGATAGCCCATGATTTATCATCCGTCTTATTGCCTATTCCGCAAACATAACTCGACGGCGCGGCGGGAAGATAAATTACGGTTTTGTCCGTTTTATTGACTCCGCTATAAACGTATACGGCGCCGTCGCCGGTTTGTGATGTTTTTGACAGGCGCGACGACGATTTTTTACGCAACGGCGATAACGTCTTTGCCGGAACGTATATCCGCCCGCCTATCGCCGTAGGGAAAGTAAACGCGCCCGGTATGCTGTCAACGGATTTTACGGTAACGTTGGAATTGATCGGTTTTCCGTGATAATCTTTCAGATCCATTGTTGTTGCATTATCTCCGTATGACGTGTCCTTATTCATCGAATATAAATAAAAGCGCCCAAACTCGCTCAAAAGCGCCAAGACGGTATCCTTATCGTTGCTTGACGACGACGTCGCGATATCCGTTACCAACGGATCAAAAAACAAAAATTCCGGCGCGGCGCGGCGCGGCCAACCGAGCGTCAAATAGTCGTACTTTACGTCAACAATAAATAAACTGTCCGAATAGTTGACGACCGTGTCGTTTTGAATACTTACCGTTCGCTCTTGTCTCGGCGACCCGCTCATAGCGGTAAAATCAACGCCAATATAGGTGTGACCCCCGTCGTTGGATCTGCTTGACGGACGGGAATACGGCCCAAAACCCCTTATGTTCGCGCCGGATTTCGATTTATCGTAGCGTATTGTCGCATGCGGGAAGACATCCTCCGCCCCGCCGTAGTCAAAGGCGGCCTGATAGAACGCGTCCTTGAACGTTACGCCCAAATCATTCACCCCGTCCGCCTCAACGAGCCTCACTCCGCGGTAGGATGAATCGGCGTTGACGATATTGTACTCCAGCCTCTGCCTAATCACCCTCTCGTCAACATGCCAAACCAGCACGCCGGAAGCAGGCAAGCTGACGTCGTTGTTCTTCGTCTCAAGAATCACCCGCGACGCGCCGTCGGATTGCCGCTTTACGTTGGCGCCTATGTTTACATTAAACGGATAGGCGCTTATTATCGAACCGTTGTCGTACTTGAAAACCGACCTATCGCCGGACAAATTCCTTTGCCGGTTTTCAACCAAGTAATACTCGTTGCCGTTAAGCGGTATCAAGAGTATCGTGGTATCGTCGCCAAGGGTCAAACGCGCGTTGTCATTGTCGATTGTCGAAGTCAAAGCCCTAACGCCGAATTTCTCGCCTACGCCTACTACATACGGCTTGTCCCACCCCATGAAGGCTCGCACCCACGCGCTCGGATAAGGCGGTATAAAACCCTGTCCGGCCGAGTACCCGGCAAAATCCATTATACAGAAGGCGCCGACGGCCGATACGCCGCTTGCCGTCGAAAACAGGTCGGGGATACCCAGTTGCCTCGCCAACTGATTGACAAGGATGCCTTGAATGCCCCAGTTGAGCCCGTCCTGGTTCGACGTTTCCGCGCACATCATCACCTCGTCTATCGTCAATTCCTTTTTTCCCTCAACGCCGTCAACGGTAATTCCCGCGCCGTCAAGTTTGAGCGTGTCCTTGTAATATTTGAAGTAGTCGCGATTAATGAACGCGTCTATCATATCGGAAGGTGAGTCGGCCGTTCCGGACGACCCGCCGTCCGTCATGTAGGAGACGCCTGCGTGAAGTATCAGAATCACCGCCCTGCGATTGGTGGCCGCCTCGCGCAATATTCCGTTATCGTCCCTATACAAACCCCTAAAAGGCGAATCGCCGTCCTTGGCGGCCGCCTCCACGGCGTCTTTGACGAACGTCATAAGCCCGCGCGTCTTCCTTTCCCAGTACGCGTCGGTCGACTCCTGTTTCCGCTTCCACCCCGGCGAATAGTGGGTCATCGGATTGGCGACCTTATAGCCGACCTCGCCTTCGCCGAACGGGTATATCGAAAACTCAAGCGCGAGCTTGCCGCCCGACGCTTTAACGTAGTAATTCTTAAGCGCGGTAAGCTGACGGTGAAAATACAATGAGTCGTGCGGCAAACCGTCGTACTTATAAACGGTGTCCGCGTTGTAATGCTTGAGCTCTTTTACGTCGCCCTTTAGGCCGAAGCGCCCGTTTCCGGTCGTAAGCGCGGACGTGTCGGGCTCAAACTCTACGCGTATGGCGATAACCGAGAGTGTGTCAACGCCGCTTTTTTGAAAATCAATCGACCATTGACGGTTACGCGCCGTTTCAACGATATTTTTTTGAGACGAGCTTTTGAGCAACAAACTTCGCGGCATACCGCCTTCCTGCGCCGCAACGAGCGCGGACGCGGAGATTATCAGCAGTATCGGCAAGTAATAAATTTTTTTTATCATTAAGCGCCCGCCTACAACCCGAACAAGAACGAAAGCCTCCACTGCCCGTCGCGCACACCGCTCGCGCCGTCCTTATTCTTGTCTATGGCCCTAACCACCCCGCCCATGAACCCTTCCGGCGAGTATATGTAAGAGAAATCAAAGTTCATGTTCGCGTACTTGACGCCCAACCCCATAGACAACTCGAAACGCTCACCAAGATAATCGCCCAAAAAACCAAGACGCAACGCCATAAAATCGGCGTACAAATACTCCATACCGAGACTGACGTTTATCTCTTGTATCTCCTCCGCCAATCTCGTGTCCTTGTTGTTCAACATACCCGTCCAAATCGCCACCCAAAACGGGTCGGGCCCTTTGTCGTAGTAATTTTTAACCACCTCCCTATAGGCGTCAAAGACAAACGAAAGCTCGTGGAAGGGGGTGCGAATGGGACGGTACGCCAATCCGAGCCTAAGGGAAAACGGTATCGGGTCGGCCTCCTCCGGCGTCATGTAATAGATACTCGGCCCCATGTTTTGTAACATAAACCCAAAGTCCAATTTGTCAACCAAAAAATTCCTCTTTAGAATGCCGGCGTCTATAGCGAAAGTCTGCCCGGTACCGCCCGACTTGGAATCCAACACACTGTAAACGTACTTAGCGTTAAGCCCCAACGACAAATCCTCCTTAATCGGAAAACCGTACGAGATACCGAAAACGCCCTCCCACGACCTCGCCTTCCCCAAATAGACCTCCAACTCGTCCCACTGCTCATTATCGCCCATGTTTATGTAGTTCACCGAAAAGGCCAGCGTTCCCCAGTCCTCGGTGGGAATGACCACCGCCGGAAAACCGTGCCACAAATCCGTCATACCGAACGCCGGCAGTATTTGCTCGTAAAAGAGCATTACCTGCTTCTCCGCGTGAGCGTACTGGTGCATCGCGCCGTCGGTCGCCACCCACATATCCTTGCCGCACGCGGTAATGGCGTTTATATTATCATTCTTAAGGGCATTCTTTGAATGGTATGTCTTCCACTCCGGAACATTGACCGGCTTGCCGTCCTTACCCGTAACCGTCTTGCCCGCCTTATGCGTAATCACGCCCTTGTTCGTGCCTATCCAAACAACGCCGCCGCTCTGCTCGGCAAAAGAGTAGACGGTAGAACCCGGAAACTTGTAGCGCGTCCATGTCCTAACGCTTTGGGTGTATATCGTTACCCCGTTGTCGCCGCCTATCCACAAACGCCCCTTAGAGTCGGCAAAGAGCGCCGTGACACCGAGGGAAAGCAAACCGGAAGACGTGTCAAAAGCAGCCATATCGTTGTCGCCCGATTTCGCGGCAAGCCCCCTATTTGTGCCTATATACAGCTTCTCGCCCACAAACGCCAGCGACGTTACATATAAATCGGGCAACCCGTCCTCATCCGTCAACACGCGCCACTCCGAATCCTTCATAATCGCCACGCCGTTGTCGGTACCTACGGCCACGCTACCGCCGTGAGAAACGGCAACGGCGGTAACCCTGCCGGACGGAAGAACGCCGTCCTCGTCGTCGGATACGGAGGTGTAGCGCCGCCACTTGCCGTTGCTATGGCGCCATAAACCGGACACCGTACCCACCCAAAGCCTCTCGGAAGCGTCGAGCGCCATGGCGGTCACGGTATCGCGCACGGCTACCGTATACGGTATAAGCAACTCCGTAACGTCGGCGATACTGCGGTCTTCGCTACCCAATATCTCCGTTATCTTATCCGCCAAATCCTTCCTCTCCCGTTCGCTCATAGACTTAGGAAGCAGGTTGTCGGCAATATTGCTGCTCACGCTCTCGTCGGGCGGCAACAACATCAGCATGCGGGCAAAGTCACGAAAGTCAAGAGTCCGAGACGCTACCGCCGGTTTAGGTATTATTGTTGATTTTGGTTCTAATGCAGGCGTCTCTACAACGGCGGAATCGGGAACAGACTCCGTCGGCTCGGATTCGGAAACGGGATCGGTGGGTTCAGGCGCGGGAACGGGGGCAACGTTCTCCGATACCGGGGCAGTTTCTTCCGCCGGACGGCTCTTTAACGCCGCCGCGTGGGGTTCAAGCAACGTTACCAACCGCTCGTAACGCTTCATACCGAGTTTGTTCTCCCGCCTGATCTCCCACAGCGCGCTGTCCGTCAGTTCTTTGTGATCGATGTCAAAGTACCTAAGCGCGACGGAACGCAACGACTCGCCCTCCTCCACGACGTAGGTCTCGCCCCTCTCCCAAATCTTCCCGTTGAAGCGCGTTAATCCGGCGCGCGATCCGGCCCAGACGTAGTCACGCGACCCGAAAGCCGACGCGGAACGCGCGGCCAACGCCGTGAACGCGCTGTCGCTCATATACGTCTTCCACGAGATAGTAAGCGGCGACTGACCGAGGCCGGCCGGATTGTAGAAGACCGCGTTGGCGTCGTTGGCCAACCCGGTGAACGCCTCGCCCATAGCCGTAGGACGCGCTCCAACGGGAAAACCCAACGTGACTACCGCCGACTGACCGACGGCTACCGCCTCCCGCGCCGCGAACAGACACGATAAAACAAGCGTCGCCGCCCACATAAACGCAATACGCGACTTGCAATTGAAAATATTCACTTTTTTACCCCCGCTACCGCGGATAGTGATAAAACAGCCGTCCACTCAGGAAGCGGCGGCGGCGAATCCCCCTCAAAAAACGGCACCATGCCCGCTATGGCCGTCTCCCGCAACATCTTCTCCGAACCGTTGTGGGCGGTCAACAAACAAGCGCACCCCAAATGGAACGGCGGAACCAACTGCGGATATTTGTAAATCTCCTCGCGGGTAACAAAATTACCCTTGGTAATAAACGATCCGCACACCGGACACGCTTTCAAATAATCGTAGTAATAAAACGCCGCCCCGTTTTTATCCCCCGCCTCAATCCCCCGCAAATTCATCTCCGTCTGCGCCTTCCAATGCCTGAGAAGCGCCGTCCGATCGGATGCCTTTAGCTGCACGCCGTTTACGTCTTCGTTTATCCCCTCCAAATATTTCTTTATCTCCTCTTCCGTAGGACGCAACGCCGCCAAATCCTCTCTCGGACTCTTGCGAAAAACGGAGTAGACACCGCTCACGTGTATAACCCTCGACTCGTCGGCATCGGACGCCTTCGGCCCCAAACTCACCTTCAACGCCACAAGAACCAAAACCGCAAGCGCCGCCACGCCGCCCATAATCAACAACATAACACG
>LIUJ01000246.1 GCA_001462255.1 Fibrobacteria bacterium GUT77
CCGATCGCCCGGCCGTTGACGTTGGCAAAAACGGGACGATTACCATCGTCCCCTACAATTGCGTTAATAATATTAATAACATAGATCATAGTAATATAGGAGTTCATGGAGGGGGGGAACCCCAATTAACGATAAACAATACTCAAATAAAAGGAGAACCCAAATGAACGCCGCAAAAACAACGAGACTCAACAGCTCCTAACGCCGGGAGCACACCGACGACGTAACGACATATCCGCCCTATATAGGGGTAAAACAATTCACGGACACTCGCCCGTGATATAGGGAGCTCTTTTACATTTTTTTTGATTGATTGGATGATAAAAATTTGGAACGTTTTTTTTTGATTCATCGAGATTGCCTTCGGCGCGATAAACACGGTGGCATACGCCGAGATAAACAAGTTGGCTTCGTCTCGGTAAACACGGTGCTTCGCTTCACTCGCAATGACAACCTCACCACGTCATTGCGAGGAGCGTAGCGACGAAGCAATCCAGATGAATAACTGACTATTCTAAATGAACATTAACCTTAATAAAATTCTTTACAAACCTTTTTAACAGAAGGAGGGAGTGGGCGTGAGTTCAAAAGCAAGTGAAGTGGCAGTGGAGGTACAAGAAGGGGGAAGGGGCTCTAATGGGCTTATCAATTCCGTTTCAAACTTAAACAAAGGAGAGAGCATGAGTTTGCTCAAAATGAAGTGGCAGGCGGCGGTCCTTATGGGGATCACCGGAATTTTGGTGTTCGCGGGAGGGGCGCTGGCGGTTAATCCACCCTCGAACGGTAAGTATAGGGTTGTTTGCTCGGGTACGGTGCAGGGGGTTTACGGTAGCACGCTGGCTACTTTGGCGGATTCGCTTAAGGGAAAGTGCGTTGTTATCGACAGTACAACTCCGCGAGTGAACGATACAATTTGGAGATGGGGCACTACGAATACGAATGGTGCGACGGTTGGCTGGGGCGCGGCCGCTACGGGGTCATTTCTGCCGGATAGCGTTAGGAATGCCAACACGTTAGCTACGACGGGAAGAGCGGGTTTTACTTGGGTTGACAGTACGGGCACGACGCTTGATTACAAGGCGGACGGGACAAGGAATTTCCGTCTCGGCTTTGTCGCGGCTACGGAAAATTTATGGGATTCCGTGACGAGTGTGATTGGTTTGGATTCGGTAAAGTCGTTATTGACTTTTGATAGTACAAATCCGAGGAGAGTGGATGTTTCCGTCAAATCGTTGAAGATTACCGACGCGAGGACGGGTAATACGGCGGCGCAAAAGATCTACGCGCTTTACAATTGGAGTAGTTTTACTACATGGATTGGTAATGGTAAAACGATTTACTCCGGGCAGGCCTTGGCTGATTTGGAGATACCCGCGCCGGTGTTCGCAAGGGCTTCAATTTCGGGGGTTGGAAAACCGGTTTACCGGTTCGTGAGAACGTCGCCTCGGTATGACTCTACCGTTGTTCCGACTATTCCCGGCGATTATGACATTTGGGTGTCGTTTGAGGCGGGCGATAACAACGACGCGACTAATGTAAACGGTACGGTGGTAAATCAGCATTATGTAGCCCTTACAACAGGAGGTAAGTTGACCGTTGAGTATTCGCCGTTGCAAGACTGGGCGCTTACGTCAAAGGGCGATACCGCCGTAACGTACTCTTCGACCGGAAAATACGTGATAAACGGGCCGACGTTGATTTCCGATTTTGGGGTTATCGACACGGTAGTCTATGATTCGATTTGGGTTGCTGGTGGTAGTTATAGTACAACTATCGGAGCGGATAACTTTACCAAATCGCCGGCAGTCGGCTTGGCGACGCCGGGCACGGTTACGGGTAAGGGCGCTACGTTCACGTTGTCGGTTGGGCCTACTGCGCAGGTGCCGGTCGTAACCGGGGCGTACAAGATAACGGCGACCATACGGGGTAAGGATCCCGTGGGCGTGACTCCCCGTTTGAACTGGGAGATTAAGGGCGTTACGTTTTTCGTGGGAATTAAGGCTAAGGAACTTCAGGCTTCCGACGTAACGGTATTGCCCGGAGGCAACGCGTATACCTATAGCGGGAGACCGATAGACGGCCTCGTTCGGGTAAACGACGGGAACAAGGTTTTGAAAGAGTCGGAATTAGACAGTGTGGATAATGACTACGCCCGAAACAAAAAGATTGCTTCGGGTGGAAGCGGCACGGTGTTCCTTGAGGATTACGACTCTACCGAAACCATAAACGCCGGTACCGCTAAGGTTTGGGTGGAAGGATTGGGTAACTACAAGGGCGTTGTTGAGAAGACGTTTACAATCGCTAAGAAGTCTCTTGTTCCGCGGTTGAGAACTACGACTTTGGCCGGTGATTCGACATTCCGTCATGTGACGCCCAAGCGGTACGACGGGACGACTAAGCTTGACACGCTGGCTTTCACGGTTTTCGATTCGGTGGCTAACACGGCCAATCCCGAAGGAGGGGTGGACGTTGAGTTCGTGGGTTTGGTGAACAGTGAGACGTTGGCCAATGTGGACGACTACACGTTTACGGCGACGCTGAACAACGCGACCGTGGGGACGGGGCGCGCGGCGACCGTGACCGTGGCGCTCAAGGCGGACGGCGATGTGGCGAAGAACTACACGCTAACGACAACCTCGTTCAACGTTACGAACGTAACCGTTGTAAAGCGTGATCCCGCGGACGACGCTTCGGCGTCCGGTACGGATTCGGCGTATGTTGAGACGTTTAAGTACACGATTCCCAATAACCACTATTTCTTCGGCCCGACTGTGGCGACCCGCCGCGGGATCGGTCAGGTGGCGTACCAAAACGGCGGAACGAATCCGGGAGCGAAGCCCATACAGGTTAAGTATACCTATCCCGGCACGTCGAGCGCCGGCGCGGTAGACGCCGACTTCATTGACGCTAATACGGGTGTCGCCTTTGTGGGGGATACGACTCGCGCTCCGAGGTTTGCGGGGACGTATGCCGTCAAAGCGGTGATAGAGGACAGCACTACAAACTCGGCAAAGCATGTCAAATCGGGGATGTATACTTTGGGTGACTATACTATCAAAGAACCCGGCATACCCAGCATTGATAATGATCTGCCGACCGGGATCGAGAATAGGGTGACGCGTACCACGACGCTGGAAGTTAATGCTACGGCGTGGAATTACGGTACGACGGCCGCGCCGGTTTGGGGCACGCTCACATATCGTTGGTTCCGTTTGACCACGAACGCCGCCGGGGATCCGGACAGCGTCCGTATAACCGGAAACTCGCCTAAGCTCGACGTGACGACTACGGACTCGGTGAACGCCGTGACATACTTTGTTTGGATTGACAACGCGAGTTCCACGTTCCACCCCGCCGTTGTGGGGTCGGTGAGAAGCGGAAATTGCGTGGTGACGCCGAAACCCGCGCCTAAGTCGATTGTTGGGCAGGTTGTGATAACAAAGCCGGATTCCGTTGTATACAGCGGCGCGTTCATTGAGCCGAACAGCGCGAATGAGATGATTTCCGTTCAATTCTTCGAGAGCATTACCGGTGCCGACACAAACTGGGTAGGGGAACTTACGCAGCAGACGGTAACCGACGGCGACGGTGACTATCGCTTGACCTACACGAACAACAAAAACGTGGGTACGGCGACGATCCTTGTATCGGGCGTGAACGACTACACCGGCGGCGTTTCCGTTACGTTTAAAATTGTGAAGAAGACGCTTACGGTGCTCGATTTGGCGTATGTCGACAAGCGTCCCTACACCGGCGAGGCGCTTGGCGCGAATGTGCGCCCGGTTGTGCAGGGTGAGACCGGCATGGGCGCGATTACGGTGACCTACAACGGTCAGGCGACGGTTCCGGTTGAGCAGGGCGTGTACAACTTGGCGGCCTCCGTTGCCGCGGGCACGAACTACACGGCGGCGGCGAATTTGTCGCTTGGCGCGTATGAGATAGGCATGGGCGTGCTCGACTCTACCTGCTTTACGGTGGAGACCAAATCGCGTTTGACTACCGATCCCAATCTCGCGAAGGGTGTGGGCGCCGTGCAATTCGTGAAGGGAACGGGTTTCGGCGACTCGATCTTTATCACGTATGACGGTTTGACGGATGTTCCCACGGAAGAGGGTACGTATGATTTGGCCGCGCGGATCTTAGGCGGAACGAACTACGCCGCAGGAACCGCGTCGCTTGGTGTTTACAAGGTTACCAAGCCGACTGCCGTTGCCGAGGTTGACCGCGTGATTCCGAACGTAGTGGTGGTGGAGGAGGCTGCGGTGGCCCCTATTAAGGCTGTTGCGGCAAGCTTCACGGCCGGTCCGAGCCCCGCCAAAACGGGTAGCGCGATCAAGTTCTTTAGCGCGAAGCCGGTGAAGAGCGGAAGCCTCTACGTCTTTGACGCCGCCGGTAACAACGTGGCCAAGGTATCGGCCAAGGCCGGCACGGGCGAGATCGGTAGCTGGAACCTGACGAACAAGGGTGTAGCCGTGAGTGAGGGCACCTACGTAGTCAAGGGCGCGCTTATCGGCAAGGACGGTACGAGGGAGAAGGTATCCTTCGTGTTCAGTGTAGTGCGGTAATTTAGTATGGGGCGGTGTTCGCATCGCCCCCGTCGTTTGGGTTTGCGTTGTAGGGGCTGAAAATTTTGGCTTTCGCCGAGATAAACAAGTTCAGCCCCTACCTTAAAACGAAAACGATGTATTGTTACCGATAAAGCGGCGAGGCTATGGCCTAATGTCTTCGCCGCCAGGCCGGCTCCGGGACCAACCACTTCCTTCCCGGGGGCGGCCGTCTTTATCCCCCTGATTGTTTTTCCAAAGAAACACACTAAAAACAACGTTTTTTAACGCATCAAGATTGCCTTCGGCGCGATAAACACGGTGGCTTACGCCGAGATAAACAAGT
>LIUJ01000247.1:0-4780 GCA_001462255.1 Fibrobacteria bacterium GUT77
CGCGTTCTTCAAGCAAAAGTGCAAGGGATACCGCGGCGGCGTGTTCACGGCCAACACCGGCCTGGCGGGTCAGGTCGGACTCAAAGCCAAAAGAAAAGTTCCGTTCGTCAACGGGAAGATAGAGTGCCGGCTTTACGTCTACGATTTGTATTGAGGACGGTTTGAAAAAAAGATTTTTTCACAAAATCATTGACTCTCCCAGTCCCCAACTATTATTTTAGTAACTTCGGTAAAAACGGCCGTAACAACGACTTTGTGCACGCCTATAGTCGTTGTTTCCGGCTGTCAGATCCGGTTGATACGCAGATTTCCGACCGGATAACGACACGATAATATTTCTGCTGTATCACCAAATAACAAACAAGAAGGGTGGGTCTATGCGACGATTTTTTAATGCTGTAACGGGGATGGTCGTAGGTTCGTTTAATAGGTACGGGCTGAGACTGCTGTTGCTTACACTGGTGGTTACGGGGGCGACGGTAGCGCAGACCAATACGATTCATATCGACCAATTAAAGAAAAAAGGCGATGTGTATTACCACCCTACTACTGGTGTATCGTATACCGGAGCGGTAGACGCTTCCCCATGTCAAGAATGCGGATCTTCCGCTCACTATAATATGAAAGACGGCAGGTTTCATGGAGACTATTCCGCTTTTGACGAGGGTAGCGGTGTTGAAGGAAAATACAAGGACGGTAAAAAGCATGGTGATTGGAAAATTTCCGATGAAGACGGTTCTTTCACTATAGAATATTACTCCAATGATAAGTTGACCGCAACATGGAAAAAAGATTACGGCGGATGGCAACTGTTTGACGGAAACGGAAAACCGACAACCGTAAACAACACCAATTACAGTTCTGATAACGGCGTGTTGTTCAACAAAGACAAAACTGTCCTTATAGACGCGCCGGTCAGAAACGGCGCGTACGTCATCCCCAACGGCGTGAAAACCATTGGTGATTGGGCTTTTTCCCGTAGTCCGGGCTTAACGTCAGTAACGATTCCAAATAGCGTTACGTCTATTGGGCGTTGGGCGTTTTCATCATACGGTGATTACGGGGAAGGCGGAATGGAATTGACAACCATATCAATCCCAAACAGTGTCACGTCTATCGGAGAGTTCGCTTTTGACGGTTGCAAAAACCTAACTTCAATCACTATCGGTAGCGGCGTAGCTTCCCTCAAGGCTTTTGCTTTCGGCTCATATCCGAAGTTGGCCGCAATAAATATCGCTCCAGGCAATCCTAATTACAGTTCTGACAATGGCGTGCTTTTCAACAAAAATAAAACTACCCTGATAATGTATCCGGTAGGTAAAGAAGATGCGTCGTATACCATTCCAAACGGTCTGACCGCTGTTGGAGACAGCGCGTTCGAAAATTGTACGGCCTTAACGTCGGTTACCATTCCCAACAGCGTAACCTCGATCGGAAACAAGGCGTTTTTCGGTTGTACGGGTCTAACGTCCATCACTATTCCCAACAGTGTGAGATCCATCGGCAACACTGCGTTTTACGGGTGTGCCGCCCTAACCTCCGTAGTTATTCCCAACGGCGTGGCAATTATCGGAAATGAGACCTTTTTCCGTTGCACCGGCCTTACTTCGGTCACTATTCCAAATAGCGTAAAAACCATAGGCGCCAACGCGTTCTACGAATGTAAAAGCCTCACTTCCGTCGCCATTCCAAACGGCGTAACGGCTATAGGAGAATCGGCGTTTTACGATTGCGCCGGTCTGACTTCGCTCACAATTCCGAACACCGTGAAAACCATCGGCAGTTCCGCCTTCTCCGGTTGTAAAGGCCTGACCTCCGCCGCCATTCCCGCCGGTGTGACTTCCATCGAAAAATCCTTGTTTGACGGATGCGCCGGTCTGACATCGGTCGTCATTCCCAACGGCGTAACGGCTATAGGCGACATGGCGTTTAGAAATTGCTCGGGCTTGACTTCGGTCTACATTCCCGCGAGCGTAAAAACTATCGGAAACGACGCGTTTTCAGGTTGTAAAAGTTTAAAATCAGTAACTGTCAAGAATTCAACGCCGCCCCAAATAAGCCGATTTTCCCCATATAATACGGAGGCGTGTACACTATATGTGCCGCAAGGCAGCGCTTACGCCGAAAATTCGGGGTGGATCGGGTTTAAGCACATAGGATACATGGATTCCAACGATAAGGTTTTGCAAGTCGTGTCCGCGTCGGCGTCGTCGTTCGCGGCCGAACAAATAGCGCGGAAACAAGCCGCGCAGATGCAACAAACTATAGATCAATATAAGAAACAACTCGCTTCTTGCAAGGGCGACCAGTGCGCGGCAGTGTTGTATATGCTTGCTACGTATTATTATCAATATGCGGCACCCAGCACATTGGCCGGAAGATTAGTCAAAAGCGATTATTCTATGGCAAAACAAACGTATCAACAGTTATTGAACGAATACCCGAATTCTCAATACGCGGCAACGGCAAAACAAATGCTTTCTCAAATAGAAATCGCATCTTTGCCGCCCGAACAACAATCAGCAGCCTACCAAAAAGCCGCGCAAACCGCACAACAGGAAGCCGCAAAACAACAGGTAGAACAGTACAAAAAACAACTCGTAGCCTGCAAGGGCGACCAATGTGCGGCAGCACTGTATTCGCTCGGCACAATCTATTTTCAGCAAGCAACCGGACGTGATTATTCTATGGCAAAACAAATGTTTCAGCGAGTAATAAACGAGTATTCTACATCTTATTATTCGCAAGCAGCTAAACAAATGTTGGGAGAAATAAACATAGCGTCCCTGCCGCCCGAACAACAGTTAGCCGCCCGACAAGAAGCCGCGCAAGCCGCACAACAGGAGGCGATACGGCAACGCAACGAACAACTGCAAAAAACTATCGACCAATACAAAAAACAAGTCGCGGATTGCGGAAACCAAAAAAACAATACTTGTGAAACGGCTCTGTTTATGCTCGCTAGCTCCTATCAACAATTGGCAAGTCCGACCGGCGGAAGAGGGACAAGTGGAAGCGGCGGCAATAACTCCATGGCTATACAAACGTATCAACGATTCTTGAAAGAATATCCGAACTCTCAATACGTGCCGACGATCAAGCAAATATTGAATGAATTGGAAATCGCGTCTCTGCCGCCCGAACAACAACAAGCCGCTAGACAAAAAGCCGCGCAAACTGCCCAACAGGAAGCTCTCCAACAACAGATAAACGAATATAAAAAACAACTCGCCGAGTGCGGAACCCGAAAGACCGAACAATGCGCACAAGCAATGTATATGATCGCGAGTACATATTTCAGTTCCGCGACCGGCGGAACCGACGGCGATTATTCGATGGCTATACAAACGTGTCAACAGTTTTTGAAAGAGTATCCCGCATCCCAATATGTGCGGCAGGTCAATCAGTTATTAACGCAGATAGACGATACGCGCCAACAAGCCGCGAGGCAGAAAGCCGAATTGCAACGGCAAGCCGAAAAGAGACAAGCCGAACAACAGCAGAAAATCGCGCAACAGCAGCAGTCAATAGATCAATACAAAAAACAACTCGCGGAATGCGAAACTAAGAAAAACGATCAGTGCGGCAATATTCTGTATTCTCTCGCCAACGCCCATTATTCTTTGGCGGCTACCAACTACCAACACGCGTTGGCTAACGCCGGGTACGGGGCATCGGGAACCGTCGCAAAGCCCGATTATTCCGCGGCGAAGCAATTGTTTCTACGGTTGGTGAAAGAGTATCCGACCTCCACTTTTTGGCAGATGGCTAAACAGACGTTATCAACAATAGAAATCGCGTCTCTGCCGCCTGAACAGCAAGTGGCCGCCCAACAAAAACAACAAGCCGTACTTACGCAAGAAGCGATAGACCATTACAAAAAATTGTTCGCGGATTGCGGAAATCAAAAGAACGATCAGTGCGCGTATGTTATGTATGCGCTCGGCATGGCCTATTACAATCAAACAAATTTTCAGTCCGTAACCGCTGGAGTCAAACGCGATTATTCGATGGCGGCGCAGATATTCAAACGCTTCTTGAACGAGTACCCGGCGTCCACCTATTCTCCTACCGTCAAGAATATGTTGTCGGAAACGGAGATCGCGAACCTACCGCCCGAACAGCAGGCGGCCGCAAGGCAAAAATATCAAGCCGCGCAACAGCAAGAATCAATAAACCAATACAAAAAACAACTTGCGGAATGCGGCGCTCAGAAGAGCGACAAATGCGCCGGCGTTATGATTGCGTTGGCTACTATTTATTATCAGCAGGCGGCGAGCGCTTACCAACAACAGCTAATGGCCAGTTATCAACAAGGAAACTATAACGCTACCGCAACGACCGCCAAACCGGATTATTCAAACGCTATACAATTGTATCAACGAGTATTGAACGAATATCCGGAAAGTTCACTTTCAAAAACGGCCAAACAAATGCTTGAGTCAATAGAAAAATCGCAACCCGGAGCGGTAGCGGCGGCGCAACAAGCCGCGTCGGCACAAAAAACAGCCTCCGCGCCGCAAGCGGCTACCGCGCAACCGGCGTCGGGAGCGCCCAAAATAGCAGTTTACGTCTTCGGCACGGATGCCCCGCCCGCCCTAAACAAGGCTATGGCTACCCAGCTGATCACCGCGCTATCCAACGGCGGACGCTATCAAGCGGCGGAGAACTATAAAGACATTTTTAATCAAGTAGCCGAAGAGCAAAAAAACGGCGCGGCCATAGACTCCAAACAAATCAAGAGTATCGGACAACGCTTCGGCGTAGAGTACGTCTGCGT
>LIUJ01000247.1:5026-8395 GCA_001462255.1 Fibrobacteria bacterium GUT77
TTTTTATTTAAAAAAAATATTTGTGAGCATAACGGTAAGTATATTATATTTATAGTCTATATTATTAGCGATTATTAACGCAAATAATACAAAATAAATCGATATGTTGTCAACTCAACCAATAAAAAAGAGCCTGTTGTAATGACGTCATTCGTTAAAACCGTTGCTAAATGCGCCGCAACGCTATGCGTCCTTTGCGCCGTAGCGCTCGCCCAAACCAAGCCCAAAGCCGCCGTCTACATCATGGGTAACCCCGAAGGACGCGACGCCTTGGCGTCGGCGGTCAACACTTTCTTAATTAAGAGCGGCAAGTACCAAATGATCGCCGTAGACGCCATAGACGTAGTAGCCCAAGAGCAGAAACGGCAGATGAGCGGCACGGTATCCGACGGAGACATAGCGTCCCTCGGACGAGACGCCGGCGCCCAATACGTTTGCGTAGTCCAACGCTCGGAACTCGACGGGGTCTCATACGTGGCGACAAGGATGGTTAGCGTCCAGAGCAAGGTGGCGGAGATGGCGGACATAGTAGAACTACCATACGGGGGTAAGGTCATAGACATTATCCAGTGGCAGATAGGGTCGATGCTGGGGATGCCGGTGGGGCCGAGACCTACCGCAGCGGCGGGGGCGGGAGGCGGTTACGCGGGAACACAGGCGAGACCGGCAACCTATACGCCGCCGGCGGCGCAGACCGCTGCCGCAACATCGGCGAGTAGCGGGCCTCCGATACAGGGGACGCTGGTGCCGGGGGGGAGCCTTGCGCAGAAGTTGGAGTGGTTGAAGAAGAGCGCGGATAGCCATGAGACGTATATTATTGAGGTAAACGCCGATGAAAATATTGCGCCGCACGAACCGGGTTAAACCAATTTACACAGATTTTGGGACGGTCTCAAAATATTCCGTAGGGGCGTTGTGCGCAACGCCCCTACGCTCTCCCCTGATAAATTTTTAAATCAAATTATTTGCTTCTCCGGTCGCCAAATATTATATTCCATGACTTGTTCATATTCTGAAACGTTGCGGTGTCGGTTTTATGAAGAGCGGGCGGCAAATTATTCCGCCTTTAATACTGATACGATTACCGTGGCGTTGCCCCCAAAAACGCGGATTTTTGTAATTATGGCCGAACAGCGCGCAAACAATACTATCCCGGTTTTAGAGGTAGCCGCCTTTTTGGACTACGTGGGCGCTTTGCCGCACGGGTGGGTTCTAGACAATTTGATATCGGGCGGCGCGGCGGACGGGGCGCGGCGCGGCATAGTGTCGTCGGCTATGGTCAAGGAGGCGGTGGCGGCGTTCACGGCCAAGGCCTCGCTTACCAAGCGTTTTAATGCGTTGCCGCCGGCGTTGCGGTTTCGGTGTGCGCAGGTTTATCTTATGGGTGCCGGTGGGCTATCGTTGCCGGACTTGACCGCTTATCGCAAGGAGCCGATATTGCAGTCGCTTTTGGTTTTCGCGGCGGCGCAGGGCGGGCCGGGCGCGGGTGCGGCCAAGTTGTTTGGGTTTAGCGAGTTTGAGCCGGCGTTGCGTCAGCTTTTGACGGAGGCGCTCTTGGGTTTCGGCGACGCCGGGGAGTGTTTGTCGTTAGCGCATACGGTCGCCGATTCGCGGAGACCGCTGAGCGATGTCGCGGTCGTCTGTTCTCTCGCGGCGCAGGGGCAACTCACGCGCAACTCCCACGGCGGGCTCTCGCGGGCGGCGCTGAACGCGCTCAAGCACCTCGTCCGCGATCCCACGCTTTCGGGTAGAAGCGCGTCCGGCAACGTGTTGGGGCATCCGGCGGGATTTCTCATAGGCTACTGTCTCGAAGAGGCACTCATCGTTGACGCGGAAGCGGAGTACGCCGTAAATCGGCAAGCGTTTTCCGCTTGGCTCAATATGAGCGTAAAGGAGCGTTTGAGCGGAATAAACGATTACGTTGCGACTTTTTTGGAGGGAATTGGGATCGATTTGGCGAAGGAGCTTTTTAAACGCGCCGAGGGGCGCTGGATCGCCGTAAACCAAATACTTCCGGAGACGGATAGGCAGGCGTTCATCCGCGCGTTGGGCGTCTTTGAGTTCTTGGGGCGCGTGCAAACGGGGCACTCTCACGGCGGCGTTAGGTTCACCCCCTGCCGCCTCGCCGACGGCGACGTTCCGCAAACCGTTGGAACCGCGCGCGATACCGTGATAATGCCGGACTTTTCCGTTATAATTCCGCAAGAAGTCTCGCCCGCGGAGCTCTTTGATTTTTCCGTAATAGGGATACTTTCCTCTTTTGACAAGGTGTACAACGGGCGTATAACTAAGGAGTCCGTCTCAAACGCGCTCAGCGCGGGGTTGGACGCGGAGCGGTTGCGCGACTGGTTGCGGAAGCACAACGCGGCGACAAACGTTATGAAGACGGTTGACGAGTGGATAAGGGAATTCGGTCGCGTGTACGTATGCAACGGCGTTGCGCTCGCTTCGTGCGACGAAACGGTTACGCGGCAAATAACGGCGCTTGAGTCGCTGCGCAAACACCTGACGGAGGTAAAAGCGCACACGGTTTTTATGATAAAGCACGGCAACGAACGCAAGGTGCTCAATATGCTGGAAAAATTGGGATTCGACACGCGTATGCCGGGCGAAAAAGCGGTGAACACGGATAAAAAAGGCTACGGTGTCGGTCGAGCCGACGACGTTGACGCGTTGGCGGACGACGAGCGTGAGGAGGCCGCGTGGCGGGATGAAGAGGCTGACGACAGTCAAGGTAGGCACGCATCGGGCGGCGTGAGGCGCTTCGCGCCGCTTACCGACTTCGGCGTCGCGCCCGAAACTTCGCCGCAGAAGAAGACCGGGATGAACCGAACAAAATACGGTTCCGGGCTCAAAGCGCTTGAGCCGAGCGAAATGATACACGTGGTAGACTACGCGATGTTGACGAATCAAGCGTTGGTCATAGACTACGACGGTAGCGCGTATATAAAGCGAAATATCTATACGGTAGTGCCGCTGGGTCTTGATAAGGGAATAGACGCGGCGGTGGAGGCGGAGATTCCGTACGTGCGCGGGAGAAAACAGTTTTATTTAGACAAGATAAAACGAATAGCCGTCGTCGCGCAGTAACACATGTCACCAAATAAAAACGGGCGGGATTCATCCCGCCCTATTACTACATAAAATAATACTTCGACGAGACGGGGCGGTTAATCAGTTCTTAAGGCAACGTACAGAAATGCCGGTAAACTCGTCATCAGTAAACTCAAACACACTATTATAGAGATAGTGCATACCTACGTAATATCCGTACTCGAATCCTGCCGGAACATGATTAGCCGTCCACCAAAGACCGTAGTTGCCTGCGGATTCAAACCAATTACAAAAATCATCATCAAAATCACTGCG
>LIUJ01000248.1 GCA_001462255.1 Fibrobacteria bacterium GUT77
AACGGCAAGTTGAAGATGAACAAGGGATCGGCGCAATATAGGACGGGCGATTTGGACGAGGCGGAGAAGTCGTATCAAGACGCGCTGTCGTCGCAGTTGAATAAAAAAACGGCGGCCGACGCGCACTATAATTTGGGAAACGTTCGGTATAAACAAGCCGAAAAATTGGAGTCGGAAGGCAATGCCGCGTCGGCGAGAAAAAAATATTCGGGCGCGTTGGAGAGTTATGTCAACACGCTGAAATTACGCCCTAACGACGCGGACGCCAAATGGAACTTGCAGTTGGCGCACCAAAAAATAGAATTGCTGATGGAACAACAAGACAAGAATCAGGATGAAAACAAGGATAAGCGGCAAGAGGGCGATCAAAATCAACAAGAGAATAAGGATCAGGCCGACAATAAGGATCAAAAGGATCAAAATGATAAAGATCAACGGGACAATAAGGATCAGCAGGGTAACAACGATCAACAAGACGATAAAAATCAACAAGGCGACGAAGACCGGCGGCAACAACCCGATAACGGGGATCGGAAAAAAGAGGAAGCGCAAAGGTTGATAGAGCAGTACGCTGACGATTCGGATACGCTGAATAAACCGAGGTTTCAACGGGTTAGAATAAAACAACCGGAAAAAGATTGGTAGTTGGAATTAACGATAACTATGTGTCGTCCCCGCGGTCATTGAGCGGAGTCGAAATGCGGGACTTTTTAAGAAAATTGATTTTAATAATTTGACGTTAAGGAGTAACTTCTGTGAAACGGATTGCAATTAATACCGCAATGATGTTGATACTGTTCGTCGCGGCGGCGACACCCGTCGTTGCGCAGGTCTCTTTTACCGTTTCCGCCGACCGCCAAGCCGTCGCCAAAGGCGACAGGACGGTAATCGTCGCCACGCTCGTTACTCCCAAACCCGTCGCGAGCGCCCCGGCTCCGGCCCCAAGTGACGCTTTCGACGTGCTGAATGTCAACACCGGCTCTTCGCAGTCCCATAGTATCCAAATGATAAACGGTAAAATCGAGCAAAAACGCGAAATCACGTATCGGTACATCTATACTATAGTTTCAAAAACGGACGATCAATTCACTTTTCCGGCGTTAACCGTATCCGTTGACGGAAGCGACTACGGCACAAGACCCATACACTTCAACGTAACCGGCGGCGGAAGCGGCGGCGGCAACGATTTGGCCCAAACTCGCAATCCAGACATCAGGGTTACGTTGAGTATGCCAAAAAAGTCCATCTACGTAGGCGAACAAACGACGCTGACGCTAAAGGTAGCGCAGAGGGCCGGCACGCCGATACAGACGCAACGCGGGTACAACGGCGCGGTCGAGCAGATAGAGAAAGAGTTCGGCGGCGGCTTTTCGCTCAACCGGTTGTTCACCAATCAGGTTACGCAGGGGCAGGAGCGCATAGGCGGCGAGTTGTACAACACCTTCACGCTCGGTTTCGCCGTGTTCGGGTTGACGCCGGGGGAGTATAGGATAGGGGCGGTGGACTTCGACTACGATGAGATCGTGCAAACGCGCGGGCGGCAGATCAATCCGTTCTTTCAGGACTTCTTCGATATGGATTTCTTCGGCGGCGGTCGTCAGGCGGTGCAACAAAGGACGCGTACGGCGCCTTTTAGCGTGACGGTGAAGCCGCGCCCGGCCGGCGCCCCGGAGAATTTCGGCGGTTCCGTGGGAAAGTTTAGCCTGTCCGCCGCGGCGGAGCCGCAGTCGGTTATCGCCGGGGAGGCCGTTACGCTAAAGATATCGCTTAGGGGCAACACCCGCGCCTCAAGCACGGGCGACCCGATACTGCCGGAACTCGCGGATTGCGACGTCTTTACCCCGGAGCGTCAAACGGCGGTGGATACGGGGGCCAACGGGTTCTCCACAAGAAAAACTTACCGTTACCTAATCATCCCAAAGCGGGAGGGAACGCTTACGATATCCCCCATAACGTATCAGTACTTGGATCCCGAAAGCGGAACCTACAAAACCGCCCGTTCCGATACGCTTCGCGTAACCGTGGCGAAGGGCGCGGGCGTCGCCAAGGAGCAGACGCGCTACCTCACGCAGGAGGAAATACGGCAGGTAGGCAGCGATATCCGTTACATCAAGACCCCGGCTAAGATTAAAAACCAGGAAGAGCGCCCATACCGCGCACCGCACTGGTATTTGCTATTTCCTACGCCGTTCCTTCTGTTCCTATTCGCGATAATCTACAAGGCGCAGACGAGGAAAAGCGGTGAAAATCGGATTAAGGCCATACGTCAAAAGGCGCTAAGTAACGCTGTTAAGGAGCTGAACAAAGCCGGTAAAGCCGCCGCGGACGGCGAGTTCTTGGGCAGGGTGGTGGCAGTAATGGAGAAATACATTTCCAACAAGTTCGCTTTCCCCGCCACGGGACGGACGCTTGAGGAGTTGAAAGACGAACTTTTGTCGCGAAAGATAGACGAGCGGACGGTCACCGGATTGACCGCGCTTATAGAGGGGATAGACGAGTACCGTTTCGGCGGTAAGGCGTTCAACGCGCAGAGTCGCGGCGAGATAATCAAGCGGACAGTGTCGTTCTTGGACAGTATGGAGAAGGTGGCGCAAAAGTCGAAGGCACCGGTGTCGGCTACGATAACGTTGTTATTGATGATGTCGGCAATCGCGACTGCGGTATTGACGACGCCGACGCCGGCGGTCGCCGCCCAAGACCAAAGCGCGGTCGTTGAGCGGAGTAAAAATTCGGGCGTTGAGCGGAGTCGAAACGCTGTCGGTTACGACGAATTGTTCCGAAAAGCGAATGCTTTTTACGAAGCCAACAATCACGATAGCGCGCTTGCCTACTACGCTAAAATAGTCGACGCCGGAGTGAAGAACGACGCCGTGTATTACAATATGGGCAACTGCTACTACCGCCTGTTGAAACCCGGTATGGCGCGTTTATACTACGAGAAAGCGGCGGCGCTCGCGCCGAATGATCCCGACATAGAGGCCAACATCAATTTCATCACGTCGATAATCGTTGATAGGCAGGTAGGCAACGAGGCGCGGGAGTCGGATTTTTTGACGTCGGTGCTCTACGGCATTCACACGCTATTGCCGCTGAACATACAACTTACGGTAGTGTGCGGTCTGTTGTTCGCGTTAGCGATCGTAGCCTCGGTGATGTTGATGAAGCGCGGTTTGGCGCGTTTGTGGTTGGCCTACGGCGCGGCGCTGTGCGCGCTGTTGATAATAGTGATCGGGACGTCCGTAGGCTACAAGATATACGCGCTTGAGAGCAAACAGTACGCGATAATCCTGTCGGCGTCGATAGACGCGAAGAACCAACCGTCCGGCAATCAAACGCTCTTCACCGCGCACGAGGGGACAAAGTTGCAGATAAGAAAAACGGTAGGGGAGTGGAGCCTTGTGAGTTTGCCGAACGGCGCGAGCGGCTGGGTTACGACAAACGCGCTTGGAAAGATTTGACATCGGTATATTCGGATTGATATATATTTATCATATATGAGCGTTGATGCCCGTTATCGATGCCTCAACCTAAAAAGAACGGTGTAAAAATGACGGAAGACATAGCGTTGCAGCTGATAAAGTCAATCGGCGAAGACCCGAATCGCGAGGGGTTGCGCGATACGCCCAAGAGGGTGGCTAAGGCGTGGGGGCATCTGATGCAGGGGTACTCGCAGAGTCCCGACGAGATATTGGGTAAGGCCATATTCTCCGAGAAGTGCGATCAGATGATCATCGTTAAGGACATCGAGGTTTACAGTATGTGCGAGCACCACATGTTGCCCTTTTTCGGCAAATGTCACATAGGCTACATATCGCGCGGTCGCGTTTACGGCGTGAGTAAGTTGGCGCGCCTTGTCGATTGCTTCTCCCGTCGTCTCCAGCTTCAGGAGAGGTTGACACGGCAGATTGCGGAGGCGCTTTTGGAGCCGGTGGACGCCGAGGGGGTTGGCGTGGTGTTGGAGGCGCGGCATCTCTGCATGATGATGCGCGGCGTTTCCAAGCAAAACTCGGTTATGGTCACGTCGGCGATGTTAGGGAGTTTCCGCGACGAGCCGGAGACAAGGGCGGAGTTTTTGAAGTTGGTTGGAGGCAAACAATGAAAACACGCGTAAAGCACCGTAAATACAAATCCTACAAGAGCGGCTTGCTTCTTCTCGGCCTTCTCGTTATTTCGTGGATTTTGATAACGAGCATAAACAAATCCGGCATTCCCGCCGGTCTTGCCGGTCTTATAAACGCGGATTATGAGAATTTTCGCAATCTTGAGCGGTTCGACTCCGTTAAGGTGCAGGAGGTGCGGGATGGCATAGCCGGGCTTTGGACGTATGTTTCGGAGGAGGGCGGTTCAAAATCTCCCGTAGTCAAGCGGGATTACTTGGAGCTCAACGCCAACGGTATGGTGTGGATGGTACGGGTTTGGGATTTGCGTATGCCCGACGGCGAGCTACACGCGTACACGCAGGTTATTATGGGGTACATGAGTCCGTACTCATACGCAGGCGGCGGCGCCGGGGTAGGCGGCCCGTACTACTGCGAGACGCGGATTATACGGCAGGCGTACATATTCGACGGCGACACGTGTTACGGTGCCAGTCAGGTAGACGAGATTTGGGAGGTCGGTTTGAATGAGGTCGCGGCCGTTGCCGACGGCGGGGACGCCAACCGCGTGTTGGCTATAAACCGTCGCGAGTATCGGCCTTATTTCGGCGAAGTAAAAAAGTTTTTGCCGGACGGTACCCTTCCTAACGTGGTGGACATGATATCCCTCTCCGCTTGTCCGGCGGCGGCGGATATGTCGTGGGCGTCCAAAAAGCTTTTGGCGCGTTCCATGAACGCCGTGCCGTTCTTCGCGCGGGCCGGTATGGTCGATTCGCTGATACACGCGTACTACAAGCCGATGGTGCTCGACGAGCTGGCCCGCCGCTACGACCCGCGCGCGGTGCCCGACGTCATGAAGATACGGATGACAATCTCGCCGGAGGGGGTGGTAACGGCCCTAAAGTACAGCGGCGCGAAGGTCGTCACCAAACGCTTCGACGATTTGGCCGTACTCAACATGAAGGGTTGGCTATACCCGCCCGTCGGAGACTCAAACGAGCCGCAGACGTTGGATGTCAAGGTGCGGGTCAAGTAGTGGACAACAAAAAGCCGCTTCTGCTGACCATGGGCGACCCCGCGGGTGTGGGGCCGGAGATAGCCGTTAGGGCGCTTGGCGGACAAGCGGCCGTCCCGGACGTTGTTGTAGTCGGCGACGCAGAGGTGATGAGGGCGGCGGCTGAGGTCTGTGGGGTATCGCCGGAGTTCAATGTCGTAGATGAGCGCGTTATTGACGAAACCGTAGTTAACGGTATAGATGACGGTTGTTGCGAGGAACGAGGTGAAATTCCAAAAGGTCGCCGAATCATAAATATTATCGACATAAGTTACCCGAACGGCGCCTCGCGGTTTCCCAAGGGGGTTCCCGACGCCTCTTGCGGGCGGGCGGCCTACTCTTACATAATTAAAGCGATAGAATTGACCGTGGCCGGCAAAGCTTCCGGCGTTGTGACCGGCCCCATATCCAAGGAATCGCTCAAGCTGGCCGGTATAAACTACCCCGGACATACCGAGATATTCGCCGACAAAACCGGGACGAACGACTATTCCATGGTTTTCTTGTTGGACGGAGTGGCTGTGGCCCACGTTACCACTCACGTATCGTTGCGTAGCGCCATAGAGATGATAACGGAGGATCGCGTCTTACGCCAAATTCGTCTGTTGCATAGATCATTGGCCGGCTTAGGTATCGGTAAGCCGAGAATGGCCGTCTCCGGCCTAAACCCCCACGCCGGGGAAAACGGTCTATTCGGCGACGAGGAGATAAAGGAGATCGTCCCAGCTATAAAAAGAGCGAGGGAAGAGGGGATAGACGTAGCGGGCCCGTTGCCCCCCGACACCGTATTTAACCGAGCCTTCAAAGGCGAGTTTAACGGAGTGGTGTCGATGTTGCACGACCACGGCTTCGTGGCCCTAAAATCAAGGGATTTTGAGCACGGCGTTAACATAACCGTGGGTCTACCCATAATCCGCGCATCCGTAGGTCACGGAACCGCCTTTGACATAGCGTGGAAGGGTAAGGCGTCGTGCGAGAGCCTGCTATCCGCGATTGGAGCGGCGCGAAATCTTTTGACGTACCGCGCGCGGCGCGACGGTTGACTTTGATTTTTTGAATTTTATTTTAAAGATTTTGAACGATTCTTTCCATCCCATAATGTATATTTATAGCCCATGGCCCCGATAATGTTAATAACAACTTATAACATTGAATAAATCTATAAAATCTCGTACAGACGGAGCGTAACGGTAATTATGGACGAAAAAAGTCAAAACCAAAACTCAAACCCGGATAACGCGGGAAATAAGTCCGCAAGGAGCTTTTTAGGCGGCGCGTTGCTTTTGGTCGCCGTCGTCGTCGGCCTTACCGTCGACTCCATAGGCGCCAAGGAGGAGGAAAATTTCTTTGACGACGTGATGCGTATGGACAACGTCGCCAAAAAGATTCATCAAAATTACGTGGAGGATGTTTCTTCCAAGGATTTGGCCGACAACGCCATAAAGGGCATGACGCAGATACTCGACCCGCACACCACCTACTTTGAGGCTAAGGAGTACGAGGATTTGCGGACGCAGACGGAGGGCAAGTTCGGCGGGTTGGGCATTCTAATCTCCGTCCGCGATAAGGTTCTCACCGTTATGACCCCGATATCCGGCACGCCGGCGTATAGGGCGGGGTTGCAGTCCGGCGATCAGATTATAAGGATAGACGGGGTTTCCACGCGCGGGTACACGAGCGACAAGGCGCTCACGAAGTTGCGCGGCGAGCCGGGGACGGTGGTCAAGTTGCTTATTCGCAGGCGCGGCGAGGCGCAGGACCATGAGTATGTCATACGCCGCGACATCATACAGATAAAGTCGGTGCCTTTTTACGGTGTGCTCGACGGCGGTATCGGTTATTTGACTTTGCAACAGTTTTCGCAGGAGGCCGGCGCGGAGGTGGAAAAGGCGGTAAAGGAGTTGCTGAAGAAGAACATAAAGGGGTTGGTCTTCGATTTGCGTCACAATCCGGGCGGGTTGTTGCCGCAGGCGATAGAGGTTTCGGAGAAGTTTTTGCCGAAGAAGTCGTTAGTCGTTTCCACACGCGGGCGGGTGCGCAACCAAAATAAGGAGTTTTTGTCGACGGCCGGGGCGGTGCTACCGGCGGATATGCCCCTTATAGTGCTGGTGGACAGGGCGTCGGCCAGCGCGTCGGAGATTGTGGCCGGGGCGGTGCAGGATTGGGACAGGGGCATCATTTTGGGGGATACTACGTTCGGCAAGGGTTCGGTACAGAGCGTGTTGCAACTCGACGCGGTCAACCATATTAAGTTGACGACCGCCTTTTACTACACGCCGGCGGGCAGGTGCATAAACCGTCCGGAGAATTTCGTGCGCGGCGGTGAGGAGTCCGAGGATGAGGAAGAGGCGGAGGACGAGGAGGACGACGTCGCTACGGACAAAGGCAAGGACAAAGGCAAGGACAAAGGCAAGGACAAAGGCAAGGACAAGGACGCCAAAAAGGAGCGGACTAAGGCCGATACCGCGACTTACCGTACCAAGGGCGGACGTTTGGTTTTCGGCGGCGGCGGCATAGTTCCCGATACGGTCGTACTGCGCAAAATACCGGAGGCGGCGTTACGCGCACTGTTGCTTAAAGATATGTTCTTTCAGTTCGCCAATATAGAATACGTAAAGTTGCAAAAGCGCGGTGTTAAGATTACCGCCGATTATGTCCCCGACGAGGCGACGCTGAAGTCCTTCTACGTGCACTTGGACACGGTGAAGTTCACTTTTCAAAGTATAGCGCAGATAGAGTTCGAGGAGTTCAAGAAGCGGAGCGGCATAGTTGAGGATACGGCGTTGAAGAACAACAAGAATCCGTATTTGGAACCGCCCAAGTTAAGCGACGCTGAGTTCGGAAAGCTGAAAGCGGCGTCGGAGCGCGTGGACTCGATCTTGGCCGCCGACAGCCGCCAAGCGATGCGCCGTAGCGAGTCGGACATCAAGCGTTTGATTCGCGATGCCCTCTTGGTGAGAGAGTTCGGCCAAGACAACGAGGTCGTGTACCGCTCCAAGTTGGCAAGCGACGAGCAGTTGGCCGCCGCGTTGAGCCTGATTGTCGACAAACCGGCCTACACGAGGTTATTAAAAGTGGGCGCTCCCCCCAAGCCGGCCAATCAACCTGTCGGCAAGGGCGTTGACCCTAAGGGAGGTAGCGATAAGAAGGCGGAGAAAGACGGCAATAAGAAGGATGGGAGTAAACCGGCAAAGTGATATTGGGGTTGTAGGGTTAATAGAGACATTTAATAAAGACATTAAATAAATTGACATTAAGGAGCAAAAAATGATTAAAAGGATGCGTGAGCTGGCCCCCGTGATAATGATTGTCATCATAGTGGCCTTTGTAGGCGGTACTCTCTTCTTGGACTGGGGAATGAACATTATGGGCCAGGGTAGGAAGACGCCGGTCGGTAAGATAGACGGTCGGGATATTCCTATAGAGTATTTCGACAAATTGGTCAACATGGAACGCTATCGTTTGAACGAGGGCGGGCGCGACGTGTCGCCTATGCAGTCTCGCCAGATTCCCGCGCAGGTGTGGAATCAGGAGGTCAATAGGGTGCTTATGGATAAGGCGATAAAATCAATGCGGCTTGAGACTACCGACCAGGAGGTTTTTGAGTATCTTAAGCGCAACCCGCTTCCGGGACTTGATACGGCGTTCGTCTTCCAAACGGACGGGCGTTTCGACACAACGAAGTACATTCAGTGGTTAAACACACCGCAGACATACTCTATGTACCCGTGGATGACGGAGGTGGAGAGGCAGGTGAGCGATCAGGTTATGCCGGGCCAAAAGTTGGACGCGTTGCTCAAGGCCGGGGTGTTCGTTTCGAGGGCGGAGACGGCGTATGAGTATGCCCAGAGGAACGACAAGGCGACGTTCGAGTATTTTAAGGTGCAGGCCAAGGATCACCGCAGCGACGGCGCCGCGATTACGGACAAGATGATTAGCGACTACTACGCGGCCAACCAAAGCCGTTTCCGCCGCGACGAGCAGGCGGATCTGTACTTCGTCAAAATACCCAAAGTCGCTACCGAGGCCGATTTGGAACTCAATAGGAAGAATTTGCTTGAGATAAAGAGGAAGGTTTTGGCGGGGGAGTCTACGTTTGAGGGTGAGGCGGAGTATGAGTCTGACGACGAGGGATCGGCCCAAAACGGCGGCGACTTGGGTTGGTTCGGCAAGGGGGCTATGGTGCCGGAGTTTGAGGCGGCGGCGTTTGCCTTGGAGCCAGGCGCGATATCCGATCCGATCAAAACGGTGTTTGGCTACCACATAATCAAGCTTGAGGAACGCGGCGAGCCCGACAGTAGCGGGGAGTTTAAGATTAGGGCGCGCCACATATTGGTGAAGAATAACCCGTCAAACGAGACGCTCGACGCGTTGTCCGAAAAGGCGGAGCAGATCAAGATGGCGGTGACGAACAAGAGTTTTGTCGTTGGCGCGGCGGAAGACTCAACCGCGGCGTTCGATTCGACGGGTTTATTCAAGAGGGGCGATATGCCGCCTAAAATCGGCTATCTCTCCGGCGCCGGCGTCTTCGCTTTCGGCCATAAGGTAGGTGATGTTTCCGATGTGCTTGAAAATTCGGAGGCGTTTTTTGTACTGGGTATCAAGGAGAAGGCGAAGAAGGGTTTGATGCCGCTTTCCGCCGCGCGTGACCGCATTGTCGACGCGCTAAAAGATACGCTGGCTATGAGGGAGGCAAAGGTTTACGCGGGTAGTGTGTTGGAAAAGGTGAGGGGCGGCGCAACGCTTCAGGACATACAGGGTAGCGACGGTAAGATATTGGCCGGTTTGGTTGAGGATCAGACGCCCGGCGGTTACATACCGCAGTTGGGCGCCGCTTCCAAGACGGCCGCCGTGGCGTTTAGTTTGCCTGAGGGGGCGGTCTCCGGTCTCATAGAGGAAAAGTCCGGGTACGGTTTTGTCCGTACCGTAAAAAGAGGCGAACCGGCGCCGGTTGATTTCACGAACAATCAGGTAAGGCAAATAGCGGACGCAATGAGGATGCAGGAGCGGCAGTCGGTCTACGGGGAATGGTTCAGGGAGTTGCACGGTAGCGCGAAAGTCGTCAGCAATTTGGAGCGGTTTTATTTGGACTAGCGTTTATATAGGGGGGGCGTAAGAAAACCCTATCAGCGTCCCTCCGCTAATCTGTTGACCAAAAAGTCCGGCATTTTTATCTTCTTCATTTTTGCCTGCGTTTTTGATATGTTGTACGGTATTCTGTGTAGGGAGAAAATTTTTTCCTCCGTGTCCAAGATACCGTAAGAACTGTTTGGGTTTCTGTCTCTGGGTTGTCCTACGCTACCTATGTTTATTAGGAGTTTTCTGTCTTCCCGTTCCTTGTAGGATATTTGTTTTTCGGGGTGTACGTAGATGTCCTCGTCGTCTAAGGCTATAATCATGGGAATGTGGGTGTGGCCGACCAAGCAGATTTTTGTGTCGAAGAATTGGAAGTTGAACGCGGCTTCCTCCAACGATGTTATGTAGTACCACATCCCCGGTTCGTATGGTGTTGAGTGGGCCATTGTGATGAGGTCGGTCGTTTTTGAGACGGGCAGGGCGGCGAGGTACGATTTGATTGACGGCGTTAGTGTTTGCGCCGTCCACTCTATGGCGATCTTCGCGTGGATGTTGAAGTGTTGCGTGGTTAGGAGGTTTGTGGCGGCGGCGTCGTGGTTGCCCAATAGCACGCTCTTGCAACGTTTGACGACGATCTCCGCGCATTCGTTGGGATTTGCGCCGTAGCCCACCACGTCGCCGAGGCAGAGGATCTCGTCTACCCCTTTTTTGTCTATATCCGCCAGCACGGCTTCGAGGGCTTCGAGGTTTGCGTGTATATCGGAGATGAAGGCGAATCTCATTTGTCGCTATCCGTTTTCCATGAATCGGAACGTGTTCGAGCCGATCTCGATCCTGTCCCTGTGTTCCAGTCTGTGGTTTCGCACGCTTTTGCCGTTGACCTTGATTTTGGCCATCATCTTTTGCGTGGTTATGTAGAAGCCGCCGTCGTGTTTCTCTATGGCGGCGAAACCCTTACTGACCATGAAGCCGGAGGCGTATATGTCGTCGGTTTCGTCCGCGCCTATGGTGAGGTAGTCGTGATCGAGTTTGTAGACGATATGTCCCGTGGTTTCTATTAGTACCGCGCCGGAGAGCGCTTCCTCCTCGTCGGCCTCGTCGGCGGGTGTGTCCGCCGTTTGCGGTTGTTGTTGCGTAGGCGGTGCGGCGGGCGTTGGAATTGCTTGTTGCGGAGGCGGCGCGGCGGGCGTCGGAATCGCTTGCTGCGGGGGTGGCGCGGTGGGCGTCGGTGCGGCGGTCGGCGCGCGTTGCGTATCTTCCGGTCTAAATTCCGCGACTATGGTTTCGAGGTGTAAAGCCGCCTCTCCGCGCAGGTCTTCATAAACTATGGTGTACTTGCCGATAGTGATCTTGTCGCCGTTTACGAGCGTCGTTTTTTTGACTTTTTTGCCGTTTACGAGCGTACCGTTGAGCGAATTAAGGTCGGTAAGCGTGTAGGCCCCGTATGGGTCCAGCTCAATTTTGACGTGTCGCCGCGATATCCCCATGTTGAAG
>LIUJ01000249.1 GCA_001462255.1 Fibrobacteria bacterium GUT77
GGGTTGTTCGAGTTTCGATATGTTCCGCGATTTTGAGCATCGCGGGGATATGTTTCGAGACACGGTAAAACTGCTCGCTTCGCGAAAGTTGAAAATATGATATCTAAAGGCGGAAAGATGGATACCGGGCTCTTCGTGGCGACGCTCTTGTTGCTTGGATTGGGTATCGTCCTCGTGTACAGTTCGTCTTTCGCCGTGGCGTACGGTAGGAACATAGGCGCTAACTATTTTCTGTTTCGTCAGGTGACGAGGGCGCTTATCGCAGTTATATTGTTTACCTTTTTCATCAACGTTGACTATCGTTTTTTGAGCAGGTACGGCGGTATGATTTACATAAGCGCCGTTATACTTCTCGCGTGCGTGTTGCTGTTGCCTGAGAGTCAGGCGATAAACGGCGCGAGGCGTTGGATAACGTTTTTGGGCGTGAGATTTCAAGTTTCCGATTTTGCCCGTATGGCGCTCATTATCTTTCTTGCCAAGAAGTGCGGCGACGACGGCGCGGAGTTTGACGGTTGGCGATCGCTCTTTCCGCATTACGTTCGCATAGGCGTGATATGTGCTCTTGTGGTGTTGGAGCCGGACTTTTCCACGAGCGTGATAATAGCCTGTATCTCTCTCGCTATGTTGTTTGTGGCTGGGGTAAGACCGCGTTATTTGATTGGGACGGGGATTGCCGTATTGCCCGTGCTTGTGATTCTCATAAAGAGCGCTCCGTATAGGATGAAGCGTTTGACCGGTTTTCTCAATATGCAGGAGCACGGTCACGGCGCCGGTTACCAGGTCGCCCAGTCTCTCGTGGGTCTGGGACGCGGCGGATTTTTGGGGGCCGGGCTCGGCAAGGGGGAGCAAAAATACTTTTATCTGCCGGAACCGCACACGGATTTCATTCTCTCCGTGCTCGGAGAGGAGTTCGGGTTCGTAGGCGTAATGCTGGTGTTTTTGATATTCGCTTTCATTGTTTATAGGGGATTCAGCGTTTCGTTGAACGCTCCCGACCGTACAGGACAAATCATGGCTTTCGGGTTTACTACGGCTATAGCTTTGTATATGCTGATACACGCGTCGGTGGTTACGGGGTTGCTCCCGCCTACCGGCGTTCCGATGCCGTTTTTGAGTTACGGAGGAATGAGTTTGATATTTACAATGTCGAGTATGGGAATACTGCTCAACATATCGAGCCATATAAAAACCGATACGATTTCTCAGGCGACGTTTGCCGGACAAAAGCGAAAGGCGTCGCGAGTATGAGACCTTTTGCCAAAAAAATACACTTGGTCGGAATCGGCGGGGCGGGAATGAGCCCGTTGGCCGAGGTGTTGATGTCTCGCGGGCATACCGTGACCGGAAGTGACCGCGCCGCGTCCGATGCCTCGCGTCGCTTGGAGACGCTTGGGATAAAAGTGCAGTATAATCACGAACCGAATTTGGTGAAGGGGGCGGAGTTGCTCGTATATTCGAGCGCCGTTAAGGGGGATAACCCGGAGAGAAAGTACGCGGCTGATAACGGTATTCCCGAGATAAGGCGGGCGGAGGCGCTCGGTGACGTTATGCGGTCGAATTTTACCGTATGCGTTGCCGGTACGCACGGAAAGACCACTACCACGTCGCTTGTGGGAACGGTGTTGACGGACGCGAAAATGTCGCCCACCGTGCTTGCCGGCGGAATGTTGCGGAGCGTTGGGTCGCACGCCATTGTGGGCAACGGCGGCATAGTGGTGGCCGAGGCGGATGAGTACGACAGATCGTTTTTGGCTATGTACCCGACTATGGCCGTAATCACGAACATTGACGCCGACCATTTGGATTGTTACGCCGACTTGGACGACATAAAAGACGCTTTTGTGGCGTTTACCGATAAAGTGCCGTTTGACGGGGCGGTTATCGCGTGTATTGACGACGACGGCGTGCGTAGCGTTTTACCGCGTATACGCAGGAGTTTGTTTACTTACGGAACCGACGCCGAAGCGGATTTTCGGGCGGTTGGCGTAAAATTTGACGGGGCGCGGACGGAGTTTAGCGTTGTGTACAAGGGAAAATTGGAAATGGGGCGCGTGTCGATAGGCATTCCCGGTTTGCATAATGTTATGAATACGCTCGCCGCGCTTGCCGTGGCGGTTGAGACGGGCATAAGATTTTCGGTCGCGGCCGACAGTGTTTCAAAATTTTTGGGGGTTGGGAGGCGTTTTGAGATAGTGGGACGCGCGGGCGGCGTTACGGTTGTGGACGATTACGCTCATCATCCCAAAGAGATAGCGGCTACGATAGCGGCGGCGCGCCGTTGCGGTTACGGGAGGATTGCGGCGGTTTTCCAACCGCATTTGTACACCCGCACCCGCGATTTTTCGGATCAATTCGCCGAATCGCTCGGCGCCGCCGACATAGTTGTGGTCACTGATATTTACAAAGCGAGAGAGCAGCCGATTCCCGGTGTGAGCGCGGAGGATATTGTAGGCAAGATAAAGGGGGTTGACGCGTACTATGTTAGGGATAAGAACGACGTGATAGGCGTGTTGCGCGATAAGGTCGGTAACGGCGACGTAGTGATATTTATGGGGGCCGGGGATATATGGGAAGTCGCCGGAGCCTTTGTCGCCGGTAAAAGCGGCGAATGATTCGGGCGGTTATAGGCGTTGACGCCAATAAATCATCAATATAAAGGAAGCGATATGAAAAAGTCGGCGGCGAAACCCGTGAAAACCGTTAAGCCGAAATCGGCGCGAATCGGCGCCAATCGTCAAATGCGGATGGCGGAGGAGCGCGCCAATATGCCGTTTGTCGTGAGGCGCGCGATGTTGCGCTTTGCCAAGGCGTCGGTTTGCGCGGCGCTTGTCGGCGGGATTGCGTTTTCCGTCTTTGCGTACGGGCCGGCGTTTACGGATAAGATTTCGGGCGCCGTCAAGTCGAGCAACAGACTTTCTACCGCCGTCAAAATAACCGGCTGTTCTTTGCCGGTTCAGGCCGAACTTAAGAGGGCCATAGACGCGATGGTGTCGACCGATTCTTTGTCGTTTTGCCGCGCCGGGATTTTGAGGGCGGCTTCCGCGATTTCGGAGATAGAGAGGGTAGACGTTAAGAGAATCGCCGGAACGTCTAAGGACAAAGCGACGTTAATCGCGGTAACGGAGCGCAAGCCGGTGGCTATGGTTCACAACGGAGGGATTTTTCTCGTTGACAAAAGGGGAGTGTGTTTCTCACCGGTTCCGGGGGAATTTTATGATTTGCCGCTTTTGGCGGTCGGTGCCGTCGCGCCGGGCGATACGGTAAACTTAGAGCTGTTTAACACGATTAAAAGGGCGGCGCGCGGGCTTGGCGGCGCCTTTTTCAAAGATATTTCCGAGATTGACATCAGCGGGGCGTCGGAGGTCAATTTGTTTTTCAGGTATAGCGACACGGAGTATAAGGTCGCCGCGCGTGATGTGGAGAGCAGGCTTGTTCACGTAAAAGCGCTTAAAGAGAGGTTGACATACGAGAGCGACAAACCCGTGTGCGTTGATTTGCGATACCGCAACCTCGCCTACGCTACGGCGCGGTGAGCGGTTGCGTTGGATTTTGGCGTGAAACCGTTATTAAATGGTAATATGTAATACAAACAAAGGGGCAATGGTTATGGATAATGACGTGTATGTGGGGCTTGACATCGGCACGACAAAAGTCGCTTGCATTATCGCCACGCGCGGGGAGGGCGGGCTTGAGGTTGTGGGCGTCGGCAAGTGCAATTCGATAGGGTTGCGCAAGGGCGTTATGAGGAATATGCTTAATATTGTCGAGTCCATACAGACCGCCGTAAAGGAGGCGGAGCTCATGGCCGGTGTGGACGTGGAGGACGTATGGGTCGGAATAGCCGGAGACACCATAAGAGCCCTCAACAGTACCGGTTCCGTGGCCATGACCCACGAAGACCGCGAGATTAGGCAGGAAGACATAGACAGGGCGATTGATATTGCCAAGACGGTGCAAATACAGGAGGCCTACGAGCAACTGCACGTAATACCGCAGGAGTTTAGCGTGGACAACCTCAACGGGATCAAGCAACCGCTCGGAATGATCGGCGTGCGTTTGGAAACGAAGGTGCACATCATAACGGCCCAAACGACGAGCATTCAAAACATCACAAAGTGCGTAAAGGACGCCGGGTTGCATCTTAACAAGTTGGTGCTCGACCATTTGGCGGCCAGCAACGCGGTGCTTGATAAGGACGAGAAGGAACTCGGCGTGGCGCTCGTTGACATCGGCGGCGGGACAAGCAATATAGCCATTTACCATGACGACAACATTCGTCACACGTCTATCGTAAAGGAGGGCGGCGAGGACGTTACGCGGGACATATCGATAGTCCTCAAAACCCCGCCTACGGAGGCGGAGAAAATCAAGAAATTGCACGGGTGCGCCTATCTGCCGTTGCTTCGCGGCGACGACGAGTCTTTGATGGTTCAAATGACCGGCGGTCGCGACGATCGGGAGATAAAGAGAAGTTTGCTTGTGGAGGTTATAGAGGCGAGGATGGACGAGGTTCTTGGGTTGGCGCGGCAGGATATAGAGAAGTCCGGCCTTTTGAGTCAGATAGGCGCCGGGGTTGTTTTGACCGGCGGCGGTTCGCAGATGCCGGGGATGCGGGAGAAGGCCGAGAGCGTTTTCCATATGCCGGTCAGGATAGGTTCCCCGCAGAAGTTCGGCGGCTTGGCCGACATGGCAAAAACGCCGATGTTCGCCACCGGCGTGGGTTTGTGCATGTTTGGGGCGGAGTCGGCGCAGACCGGCGTAAGTCATAAGGGCGGAAAGAAAAAGAGTTCCGGCGGCGAGGGCGGATACAACGGTATCGTAAAAAAAGTGTCCTCGTGGTTTTCGAAATATTTCTAACAATCATAAACCCTATAAGGAGAGGTGCGTATGCGTATTACAATGGACGAGACTTTCAAAGCCGTAGCGAAGTTGAAAGTTATTGGGGTTGGCGGCGGAGGCGGTAACGCCGTAAACCGTATGGTGGACGCCGGGCTCAGCAACGTTGAATTCATAGCGGTGAATACGGACGCCGCGGCGCTTGATAAGAATTTGGCCAAGAAACGCTTGGCGATAGGCAAGAAGTTGACGAACGGTTTGGGCGCCGGCGCTTGCCCCGATATCGGGCGTCAAGCCATGGAAGAGGATCGCGATACGGTGGTGAGCCTTCTTGAGGGCGCGGATATGCTGTTCATAACCGCCGGGATGGGCGGCGGAACGGGCACGGGCGGCGCGCCGGTAGTCGCCGAAATCGCTAAAGAACTCGGTATACTCACGGTGGCCATAGTAACGCGCCCCTTCCTCTTTGAGGGCAAAGTGCGCGAAAGAAACGCCTCGCAGGGCATAAGCGAATTGCGGAAATACGTTGATACGATTATCGTAGTTCCCAATCAAAAATTGTTGTCTATCGTAGACCAGAAAACCACCCTGATAAACGCCTTTAAGAGCGCCGACGAGGTGCTCCACCAAGGCGTAAAGGGTATCTCCGACGTAATCACTATGCCAGGGCTCGTAAACTTGGATTTCGCCGACGTTAGGACGGTCATGAAGGGGATGGGCGACGCGCTTATGGGTACGGGCTACGCGAGCGGCGACGACCCCAACCGCGCCGTTACCGCCCTTGAGAGCGCCATCCACAGTCCGTTGCTCGACGACATCTCCATTGCCGGGGCGCGCGGTATGCTTATCAACATCACCGGCGGCGAGGATATTACGCTCTACGAGGCGACCGAAGCCTCGCAAGCCGCGTACAACGCGGTCGGCGAAAACTCGGACACCAACATTATTTGGGGCACCGTAACCGACCCGGAGATGAAGGGCCAAATAAAGATCACGGTAATCGCCACGGGATTCAATCAAGACACCATCACGCGTCAAAAGGACTCGCACACGCCGGGCAAGGGCGTGGCCGTCGTAGCGCCGCCAAAACGCGGCGAATCCGCGGTGATGCAAACAAGCCTCGACTTAGGCGGCGCGCCCCAGTCCGCCCCCGTACGCCCAATCGCGGCCGCGAACGCTATGGGCGATGCCCGCAACGTAGGCGCGCGAACGGTGGAACACAACGGCGCGGACGAAAAGAGGAGGCAGGAGCACTCGCCCATGACGGTACTTAGCGGATACCAGCTGGGGTGGGGAGACGACGCCAGTTTGCCCTCGTACCTTAAGCATCAGCACGCTAGTTAGCGGCGTTGCCGGCAACGGATAAGCCGCGATGTTTGCGGGCGGTTTGTTGCGAACATAATGGGAGGTTACTTAGGCGGAATTATCGGTAACCTCCTTTTTTTCATTGATCGAGCCATTATCCAGGCGGCCACGCGAGTTCGCGTCCGCCCAAAACGTGGATGTGCAGATGTTTCACCGTTTGTCCGGCGATTTCACCGGAGTTCACTACCAAACGGTAGCCGCCCTCGTTAATCCCGGTCAAACGCACCGCCTCGCGTACGGCGCCCGTCAATCCGCCCATGAGCGTTTCGACCTTCTCCGGCGGAATCTCGTGCACGGAGGCGTAGTGTTCTTTGGGAACGGCTAAGAGGTGCGTGGGGGCTTGCGGGCTGATGTCCTTAAAGACGAGCGCGCGGTCGTCCTCGTAAACTTTGTCGGCGGGTATTTGCCCTGCCGCGATTTTGCAGAATAAGCAGTCGTTTGCCATGCTTTTACGCTCCTTTCTCGGTTTTGTAAGATAAAATAACGTAAATAAATAAAAAATAATAAATTTTCTTGCGTTAATATGCCGATATTAATTATATTAATATCAATGTCTTGTAACAATTTACGTAATGATTGGAATTTTTGGTATGAAGTCAGTTAAAAAAGTTTTTTGTCGTTGTCGTCGTCGTTCAATACCTAGTATAGTTTTGATGTCGGCGTTGTTGTTTTTGTCGTTTGCGGTCGGATCCGTCGCCGCGCCGCTGGGCATGGGTCGCCAAGAGACCGGGGGTGTCGTCCGCTCGTCCGGGTCGGGCGGGAGTGTCGCCGTAGCGTCCGCCTTAGCCGGCGACAGCGCCGCGGAGGCGCAGCTTCGGGACGAGGAGGGGCAAGACTTCAACTCTCTATTCGACGATTTGAGCGACGACGACATCATGGCCGTAGACACATCGTTCGCTTGGAGCAACAGCAGGATAAACTCCGGTCGCTTCGATTACAAAGCGTTGGGCGAGGGCGATACCATAAAGATACCCTTAGTCGATTCTGCGCAAAACAAGTTTTTCACCCCGCCGTTCGTCGGCCACACAACCTCGCCGTTCGGAAAACGCCGCTTCCTATGGCACTACGGCATGGACACAAAGCTGAACAAGGGCGACACGGTGCGTAGCGCCTTCGACGGCGTGGTTAGGGTCATCCAATACGATCGCCGGGGTTTCGGCAACGTGGTAGTCGTGCGCCACCACAACGGTCTCGAAACGGTATACGGTCATCTATTCAAAGTATTGGTCAAACCCAACCAACCCGTGAAGTCTTCGGAGACGGTCGGCTTAGGCGGCAACACCGGTCGCTCGACGGGGGCGCACCTCCACTTTGAAATCAGGTACTACGGCGAACCGATTGACCCAAGGTACGTTATAGACTATGACGACCACGTACTGCAGAGCGACACATTGGTGCTGACAAGGGATAATTTTGAGTACCTGACCGAACTGCGGAAAACCGTTTACCATACCGTGCGCAAAGGCGAGGGTTTGGGTTCGATAGCGAGGCGCTATAGGACTACGGTCAACAGTATATGCCGACTAAACGCCATCACCCCAAGGACACCTCTAAGCGTGGGTAGGCGCTTGGTAGTAAAGGGCGCCAAATATGTTGAGGTACAAAAGAATGTCGGCCTTCCGGCGGACGAAGAGGCGATGAACGCGAAAGAGGTTGATAATGAAGTCAAGGAAAGCGTCAATAACGCGGATGTCGGCGCCGGTGATAAAAAGTTAGACTAATCGTTTTCGATAAATCCCAACTCCTCCGCCTTATCCAACATGTCGCGGTTGTTTGACACGTCGAATTTTTCGTGCAGAACCCGTATATGGTAGTCAACGGCGGCTACCGTTATTCCCATCTCTTCGGCGATTTCCCTGTAACCCAAATTCCGAACCAAATAGCCTATAACCTCCGACTGCTTAGGCGACAGTTTTATCGGGCGCGACTTTATTCGCGAAGGCGCTTCCGGAAAATTGAATACGCCTTTATATTCGTATTCGTAACCTCCGCCGCTTAAACTTTTCGCGGATAAATTGTCGTCAATAAAGAGTCTTCCGTTTTTATCCGTTCTAAACCGCTTCTTGTATTCCTCATCATATTCCTGAAATTGTTGGTTAAACGTATAGTTATTTGACTTTACGTAATAATAGATACTGTCGGAGTTCATTCCAAACCTTCCGCTATCGCTATGGGCGGTTGTCCTCTTCCAAACAATCTCATTCCTGAAATTTCTTTCGCCGAAAATTTTATCCAAAATAAGTACGCGTATATACGCGTTAGCGTGCCAATCGCAGTGAAGGAATAGGCTTCCGGTCGGCTTCAACACCCTATACATTTGCTCCACCCGCTCTTTGAGCCAAGCTATGTAGTGGTCTATCCCGCCGCTCCATCTGTCTTGGAAGCTCCGAATCTCCCCGCTATCCCCCCAAATCACCTCATAGTTCCTATTGCTGAAGAACGGCGGGTCGAGGTAGACGAGGTCGACATACTCGTCCGGAAGCGTCTTTAGGACGTCGAGGTTGTCCCCAAGTATGAGTTTGTTTACACCGAAAGCGGATTCGGTCTCTTCGGCGGTCTTTACAGCCAATACCGTACTAAA
>LIUJ01000250.1 GCA_001462255.1 Fibrobacteria bacterium GUT77
TCGCTTTACTTTTGTCAATACTTTTTTAACTTTTTTTATCAACAAATCTTTGTTGTGAATTATTGCTTTTTTAGAGATGCCCTTAATACAATTGAGCCATTCTCTTCCGGGCACTATGCCGTTAGCCGTACTTTTTGCGAATAGGTATTGCCACGCGTTGGTACCGCCAAAACCGCTGAGGCACAAACGGAGTTTTGGGAAGTATCTCAATACCGGAACCCAATCCCTCGGATGTCCATGGTTTGTGTAGAATTGAGCCAAATCTGGATCACCAACTACCCCGTCCTTAGCACAATACATATTGCTGTTAAGCGCCTTGTTTGGAAACTTCTCGGGCGGATTGTCATTCAGTAATTTCTCTTTTATGTATTTATGGCGAAGTTCGCTTTTTGGGGTGCGTTCTTTATTTTTTAAATCTTTATAACCTGCCACGTCGGACAAGGTAATTCCATTGGGTGCGCAATGGGCAAGTATCGGAACGTTGTGTTTTTCACATTTGTGGTAGAAATCCGGAAGATATTCGCATAATTCGTCAAACGGACGAAATCCAAGGGAGGGATTCATACAGAATCCAAGCCAAATCTTTTTGATACCGTCAACTTTTTCGCATCCAACTATATGGGCAAACGGCGCATTCCAAGTACCACAACCTTTATCCGCAAGAGTCTCCTTAGTAAGAAGCCTATAACGGCGCGGATCGTAAGAAAATAATGGGAATAACCGTAGCGGATGTAACTTTACGGCCGATTCTATACCTTCAATTTGATCTGCCCACGCCGAAAATTTTTCCGTTTTGCCGATCTTCACACTTTTCCCTTCATACCCTCCAAAATGCGCGAACTCCATATCCAAGGTCGACGTTACTATCAAACTCGGAATACCTTCTTCTATCAGTGCAGCTTTTGCCCGATCCAAAAGACCTCGGTTGGAATTATACATCTGTGTATTCCTCTTAACAAGTTCTCCACCCTTGGCCACTGTAAGCATCTTCCCAAATTCACAAACCGGTACTTTGACCCCTACAATCTCCGCCAATGGGATCGACTCCCCGTTGGATTGCACATACCTTAATCCTGACTTCAGCGGCCACGTATTCCAACCGCTGTGATACGCGTGAGCGTCTATCATGCCGTGGATTGGGATCGGCACTTTCGACGCGCATGAACAATTTACTGGTAACTTATCTCCCAAAGGCATATTCACTCCGTACAAAAGAATGTGTTTTAATTAACGAATAAAAAACTCTTTCATTTATTTTAATTTTTTAATCTAAAACATAACTTCAATTATTTTTCGCTAAACGAACTTGATACTTCATTTTTAACACATCGCACAGAATATCCGTTGCTCTTATCGTTGCTGTGCCCACCTAAGACGCCGTAGTCTGAACCCATATAATGATAGTGTGCAGTTATGGAGTCATCATCTTCAGTTGCATCCCACCAATAGCCCCACGACCCAATAGCTCTAAATGTTCCGTTAGGTGTTCGAATACCACCAGGCAGTGCTGAAAATCCAAATCCATCTATACCATTCCAATCAGGCGGTTTTGATTTGAGATTTGTACCGGTTTCCCTCCAGTCATTTGTAGCATAATATAAAATAGACCATTCCGATCTATCTGGTAAATGCCAACCCTTAGGACATATCGTCATAGCAATGTCCCACGTATATAATCTACCGTACTTTTTACAATTGGATTCATCATTATCATAACACCAACTGCTATCTGTCACAATATCAAGGTTATTAACCATCCACACACTCCCACTTATTGTTACCGTGCGAAACTCATAAACAATTGGTGATTCAATAGCAGACGCAGTAGTGTCTTTTTTGTTATCCTTTCCACAGCTTCCCCAAATAACCACTATAAATAGCATAGTCTTAAACACGCTTAAAAACAAACGTGTTACGTTGTAATTTATTTTATTGTTATACAAGAGTGTACCCATAATCTTTCTTATACGTTAGAATTACACGACGTTTACTTCTTGTCCATGTACCATAAAGATTCCATATTGGCAGTAACAAAAGTTTAACCCTTTTTTCACCACAGAGCATAAATTTCTATTTTCACTAAGGCACTTTTCACCAGAATTATCCCTAGCATTGCAACTATCTATACCAAAACCAGAACGTGCTATTTCATCAGGAAAGACTAACATTTCATGTTCCTTGTCTACTATCAAATAGTTAGTAAAATTAACGTAATCACTAATAACCAACGATGGGGCTTTAAAAACTCTATTATCTGATACGAGTTTCATATAAATTGGTTTCTTACTTAGAAAGGCTGCACCTAAATCTATGCCGGAAAAGGCAACCGGACCACGAATGTGCGTATGTATAAATGCTTTATGCTCACTTTTGTCAACCCCAATCGCCTCCAATCGCTTAAATCCAGCCTTTTTATTAACGTACTCGTCTGTTCCTACACAAAAGCCTCCTATACTAAACAGATTTGTTTTTCTCGATTGATAGATTGTAGCCCCCATTTCTTTCCTCATAGAACGAGATTCCTTGTTTATTATATTAAACCCGGCTATCGCAACTTTATCCATATCTTCATCAGGAGGAACTCTTCTGAGTCGATCTTCTATTACGGTTTCGTAATATGCTTCCAACACCCAAAAATAAACTTTACTCTCTCCATCAAGATATTCTTCTCCATAGAGCATTTTATCGTATTCCCACAATGTTGCGTATGTTTGTTTTCCAAAAACCATCATAACACCATATTCTCCCGACAATTTAGCAAATTTCGTGTTCGGATTATCTGTACCGTCAAAAAAGCGATCGCGGTGATACTGTTTATTTTTAGGATCGCCCCAATTCTTTAACAACCATTCGTACAATTGATCACACGACATGATATCAATACTATCCGTACTGGCTCTATGGTTTATAGCAGACATTATCATACGAGCGCTATCGAGTATCCACCCGTTAGTACGGCTCGGACGGTATTGTTTCCAGCCCGCATAGACATCTTCCCACAGTGGTCTTGAAAAAGGAATTTGAGCTACGCCAAACCCCGCCCGCGCCCACCAACGACCCGCCGCATCACACATATTATCCCTCCTAACATTAACCTTGTATATATTCCTTGAATACATTGTCTATTACCGCCTTATTGTCAAAAACCGTACCTATTATATCAAGTTTGTAGATGTCGCCAAACAAGGGCCGCTCGTCATCGTTTTTTATTGTGACCACCACCTTATCTCCATCGTTGTAATTATTCGTCTCCACATGAAGATTTATGTCCGCGTAATATTTAGACGTATTACGCACTAATTCGTGATTCTCCCCATAACTCCAATATATCTTCGTGACGTGGCGCGTTCCGGCAACCACCATAGTCCCGTTCACGATAACCGCCGCGTCTTCCGAATTAGGAAGTATTCGTTCTATCTTGTACGGTTTGCGGATAGTGCCCTCGCCTAATAGTGTCCGTGTTTGGCGGTCATATATTTCATACGGCACGTCCCCGTTTTCCGGATAATCTTTGCCCATATCCACCGTCATGCAAAACGGCACCCAAACATAATGATAAGCCACCCCCGGCCGATATCCCTGCGGATCAACCCCTTTCGCCGTCAGCAGTTCGTCCCCATATTCCGGGTTTAATTCATCCGTGATACGGTCATGGTCGACTTCGCCGTTATATTTATCTTGAAAGATTTTCCACGTAAACATACCGTATTTGTCCGCAACTTCGGATAACGGTTTTTCAACATCGTCGTCTTCCTCATAAACGCCGCCCAATCTAACACGTCCGTGCCGCCAGTGATACCGCAAAAAAGCGTGATAAACAGTATCGTCAAACGGCCCGTCCTTTTCAACGTTGTATCCTAAGAGTTTCAACCCTTTACGCAGGTTGGCAACGCTGATTTCATGCTCTTCACCTTCAAATTTATCGGGGTGTTCGTTGATATTTCCTTGACCGCGCAGTTTGTCGTCGTCGGCCCCGTAGAGTAGCATGAAGCGCGACGGCATGAGGTTCGGGTCATTCTCTTGTTCTGCCTCTTTTTTTTCTTCGTCCGTCTCCGCTACGTAACGTTTCGCTATATTGTTAATCGTCCAGTAGTCTATGCAATTGGTCGCGTAATATCGTGCGGCTTCGTACCCTTATTTATCCTCTATTTTCTTCAAAATTTCGACGAAATCTTTCACCGTCAGCGGTTTGACTTCTTCGGGGGCTACGACTTCCCCTCCCTCTACATCAACGCGCTCGGCTTTTTCTTCGGATGCAACCGATACGTTTGAGGCGTTGTGCGACGGCTCGAACCCTTCCTGCACGAAATCTTGCCCGGGATCGGTTATTTCTATAAACCCCGCCCACATGCACATTAGCTTACTGTTGTCTAATAGCGTCGGTTCTCCGCAGATACATACCCGCATCTTGCCGCCAATCCACGGCGTGGTCGTGTTGGGGATGCAGGGCATCTTTTGCAACTTGCCGTTGCAAGCCGCCGTCGCGGCCGCTACCGTAGGATTCGCCAACGATTGGCATTGGCCAAACGATCTTATATTCACAAAGGGCTTGTTATCCATGATCGTCCCCACGAGGTTCCCTTTGATGCGTACCAATGACCGTCTGACCGGTATTACGCCCAGTTCAGACTCCCGTGACCCCATTGAGCATTTTAGCTTTGCCCCGCTACAGGCATATTTCGCCATAATAACCGTCCTATAACGCCAAAAATAAGATTTACACCTTCTGTTCTAATATATATCATGCCGCGTCGGAGTTGGCGATACACCCACGCCTATCCTTTAACCCTTTTTCACTATAAAAACTCATCAACACTAAACTTAATACTATTTTTAACCTTATTTCGACTACTCCTATTTTGAGGTAATAGGCGCAAAATTGCGGGCGGCTTCGGTTACTTTTTTATTTGAGGCAACACGTCAAATCCTCGGCCACGGGCGTCCATACAACAGATATTTGGTCAGCGCGTATTTGGCTTTGCTTTTCATAGACTCCCACAAAAAGCGTCCCGACGTCATTTGGTATGTCGGATCGAAATAGCAGTTTATGTGGCAACCCTCGCAGAAAGCGTATCGGCCTTCTTTATTTACGGCTTCGATTCGCCCTTGAGACCGCAACACTTCGGTCAATCGGCCGTTTATGGCAACCTCCGCGCAACGGTGGTGGTAACATGGCAGGGTCAGTTTGTCGTTGGGAGCGATGACTATCGTTGAGCTCGCGGCTCGGCATATCGGGTCGCGGGTACGGTTGCCTCCTTTGGCGCGTAATAATATGTGGGCGCGGTTTAAATAGACGCCGCGTCGTTTCGCGAAAAGCATGGCTTTGTCGTGCGTATCCGGGGATGTTTTGTCCGGGCCCCAAACGGCAAAGACCGGATCCAAAATCAATATTAAGCGCTTCTTTCTCGCCAACCTCCACACGCCCTCCGCGGCGTCGATGTTCTCATCGGTATAGGTAAAGAGCAAGTCGGGATAAACTCGGTTGGCTATCGCGGTATCAATACTTTTTAAAACTTTGTCAAACGATTTACAGCCGCGAATCTTATCGTGCAGGCCGGCCTCATCGGCGTCTACGCTGAAGTGCGGTAAGTCTATCAGACCCGCAAGCTCCTTAACCCGCTCCTCAAAGAGCAGGCAATTTGTGGTAACGGAGGTCATTAAACCCACCTTTTTGGCTTGGCGAAGGAACTCCGGCAAATCGGGGTGCAAAAGCGGTTCGCCGCCGGTAAAGTCGACGAAGCGGCAACCGGCGGCTCGCGCCTGAACTAAGTTCGCCGCCACGTCGCTCAATACGGCGTCCGCCTTGGGTCGTTCCCGCCAAATGTCACAAAAGACGCAACGTGCGTTGCAACGGTTGGTTATATAATAATGCAATAATATCGGTTTTTTCATACGTTCGTCCTCAAAATCAAATTTTTCTGTCTTTCCACTCGATCTTACGCCAAAACAGCGTTAGCGGTATAAACAACGCCGTCTCCGCCATCATGAAGACATAATGCGCCGGAAACAGAATCTTGGACACCGGCGAACCGTTTTTATGAAATGATATTGACAAAAATATCCAGGTCAACATGAAATTCGCGACGCACTGCAACGTCAGTAGCGGCGGCGTCCATACCGTTGACAACAAAAACATGATGTTTTGCGTCAATAACAACATCCCCGCGACGAAAAGCCCGCCGCCGGGGCGCAGACCGCCGCGCGCCCAACGCAACATTTGGTTGACAAACTGCCCCTTTGACCGCGACGGATAGGTCCAAGCCGTTACCGTAAACGGTTCTTGGGCGACCGCTTTAAAACCCTTTTTACGCATCAACGCCAAAAGCGCCCTATCCTCAACGATTGTGTAACCGACGCCGCGTTGACCGCCGCAAGCCGCGTACGCCTCCTTTGTAACCAAAATATTGTTACCCATGCAAGAACCGGTTAGGTTCAGCTTGGAAAACGCGCGGGCGAAGGAGAATAAGTATTCCAATTGATACGACTCCAGCAGTACGAACCATTTGCGCATAAATCCGCCTATACGGCCGGATACGGCGTTAATAGCGGCATCCGTATTGACACTTAAGCCTACGCGCGCAATCGCCGTGTGCCCGAACACCATGTCCGCCCCGGTTGACAAACGCGAATTTACCATAGACTCCACCCACGTGGGTTCAAGTATCATATCCGCGTCGGTAAACAGTATCAGCGTATGCGACGATTCGCCGACGCCGGCGTCCAACGCCCGTTGCTTGCTTGTCAGCCTCGCGTTCGCGTCAATGCACATACCGACGCCGTCGTCCGCCGACGAACGCGCGTCTATTGCGTTAACGCGTAAATTTTCGTTGCGCGGCGTAAATTTTTTGATAACGTCCGCTCCACCGTCCGTAGATCCGTCATCGACCAATACAACCTCAATCATCCCCTTATAATTCTGATTATCGATAGACGCCAACAACGCGCTTAGGTTGCGTTCCTCGTTTCTGAACGGGACGACGACGGACACTCCCGGCGTCCCGACGTCAATAGCGCGGGTTCCGCTCGTATCGTCAACAATAACGGGCGGGTTTTTGGGACGCGGCGCTCTTACGAGCAACGTAAGCGTCATCGCAACCACCGCGCCGCCGTAAGCGAGAAGCGTTACAAACGCAACGCATAAGCCAAAGGCGGGCGGTTCGGCGAAAAATAAATTAAGATTCATCTTGTCATCCTTGGTGCCAATAAATATAATATAATGTATGGCAATAATCGGCGTTGGCATAGACATAGTGGAGATATCGCGGGTTGCGGGGGTCTTAGCGCGGCACGGGGAGCGGTTTATCCGCAGGGTGTACACGCCGTCGGAGGCGGATTTTTGCGACGGCGCGGTTTCCGGTAGCCGTTTCGCCGGACGCTGGGCGGCAAAAGAGGCGTTCTACAAGGCGCTTCCGCCGGACGTACAACCCACGGCCTCGTGGCTTAGCGTCCAAATCCTGTCCGACCCGACCGGCCGTCCACGCTTGGAAGTCCGCGAGGAGCGCCTGAAATCGGCGTTAGAGGAGGCCGGCGTATCGTCCATACATCTATCGCTGACCCACGAGCGAACGCATTGCGCGGCGGTCGTGGTGCTGGCGTAAAAAACGATTAAAAAAAATTTACACGGCTCCCGACTTCCATTATGTATATTACATTTGGTATCTTTTGTTTGTTCTAAACCGTAATTTATACCTTATTAAGAGGTTTTTGTATATTGGATAAGCTATCTTTCCGTCTTATAGGCACCGACGGCGCGTCAGCCGCCAGAGCGGTTACTTTTTCTACCGCCCACAGCACGATTGAGACGCCGATTTTTATGCCGGTGGGTACGCAAGCCACCGTTAAATCAATGTCGCCGCTGGAATTGCGCCAGTGCGGGTGCCCGATTATCCTTGCGAACACATACCACCTGCACCTGCGTCCGGGTTCCAAGCTCGTCCATGACGCGGGCGGGTTGCACAAGTTTGAGAGCTGGAACGGCTCCATACTCACCGACAGCGGCGGCTTTCAGGTCTTCAGCCTGCGCGATATTTCCAAAATCACCGACGACGGCGTTGAGTTCCAGTCGCACATAGACGGTTCGCGCCACTTCTTTTCGCCGGAGGCGGTTATGGAGATACAGCACGAATTAGGCGCCGACATCATTATGTCGTTTGACGAGTGCCCCCCGTCAAACGCCGATCCGTCCAAGGTCGCGGCGGCGGTTGACCGTACGCTCCTATGGGCCTCCCGATGCCGCGAGCATCACTATAAGTTGCACTTCCTCCACGGCTACCCGCAACACCTCTTCGGCATAGCGCAAGGCGGCGTCGTAAAGCCGCTTAGAGAGCGTTGCGTCCGAGAGCTCGTGGCAATGGACTTCGCCGGATACGCGATAGGCGGATTAGCCGTTGGAGAGAATACGGCGTCTATGTACGAAACGGCGGCCTACACCGCGCAACTGTTGCCGGCGGAGAAACCGCGCTACCTAATGGGCGTAGGAACGCCCACCGACATCTTGGAATGCGTGTCCGCCGGAATAGATATGTTCGACTGCGTCCTGCCCACACGCAACGCCCGCAACGGCTCGGCCTTCACAAGCGCCGGCAAGGTCAACATTCGCAACTCCATGCACACCAAAGACTTCGCCCACCCGTTAGACGAAAAGTGCAGTTGCTACGCCTGCAGCAACTTCTCACGCGCTTACATCAGACATCTATATATGGCCGGAGAAATCTTAGCCATCCGCCTCATGACATTGCACAACATCCATTTTTACATGGAACTGGTAAGAAACGCCAGAGAGCACATCATTGCCGGAACTTTCGGCGAGTGGAAACAAAAAATGATTACCGACATGGCCGGAGATGAAGTTTGATTGATACGCGCACGATTAAAAAAGGAGTGTGGAAATTCGGATCGGCTTCGCCTTAGCGAACGGCAAAAACGCGAAGCGATGTTTTGGTTTTCAATAATTTCGATTTTTATCATTCAGGGGGAATCATGAAAATAAAAATTATGGGTATCGCGACGCCGGTCGCGTTATTCGCCGCCCTAACCGTAATCCTGACTCTCGTTCCGTTTGTCGTTTTGAGCGGTCACCTCGTCGGCGGCGGTCCGTCTCCCGACGAGTACTTTCACAAAAACCCGTACGCCTTCGTAGCCATACCCGTCGCGTGTCTGTTGCTTATAGTGATTTGCGCGGTCGGCTTCATTTTGTACATGCGAGGCAAAATCTCAAAAGTCTCCGCGTTCGCCGACGCGGTCGCGGCAGGCGATCTCTCAAAGAGGCTCGACGTCGGCGAATCCGACGGCTTCGCCGACATGGAGCAACGCCTAAACGCCATGATCGCGAACATTGAGGAGAGAAGCAAGCTCGCCTTGGAAGGTCTGCACGCCGCGGAGTTTGCCAATAGATCCAAGAGCGAGTTTTTGTCTCGGATGAGCCACGAGATACGCTCGCCGATGAACGCGATTATAGGCATGACGCAAATAGCGAGGGCGTCCTCCGCCAACGCGGAGAAGGTGCAGGACTGCCTCACAAAGATCGACGGCGCCTCAAAGCACCTCCTCGCGCTCATAAACGACGTACTCGATATGTCTAAGATAGAGGCGAACAAGTTTGAGCTTTTGAACGCGGAATTCTCTTTGGACACGGCGCTCAACAAGATATACGACATGATGAACGTCAAAGCGGAGGAGAAAAAGCAAACGTTGTCGCTGACGATAGACAAGAAATTGCCGGAATACGTCGTGAGCGACGAGTTGCGCTTCTCTCAGGTAGTCACAAACTTGGTGAGCAACGCCGTCAAGTTTACGGACGACGGCGGAAAGATAGACATAGGCGTTCGTATGGCGGGCAGCGCCGGCAACAATTGCGTTATAAAGGTTGAGGTGAGGGACACCGGAATCGGGCTGACCGAAGAGCAGTCCGCCAAGCTTTTCAAGCCGTTCGAGCAGGCGGACAGCACGATTTTGCGTAAGTTCGGCGGGACCGGTTTGGGTTTGGCGATCAACAAGCGCATTGTGGAGATGATGGGCGGGGAGATCAGCGTATCAAGCGTTTTGGGTGAGGGTAGCACGTTCTCTTTTACCGTCAAAATGCTAAGGGGCACGGGCGACGCCGTGGGAGCCAAGCGCGCGCGTGAGCGGTTGCTTCGCTCCGTGCAAGCCAAGAGCGTGAGGGTGCTCGCCGTCGACGACTCCGCGGAGTCCCGCGAATACATATCATACGTCTTGACGACGCTCGGTTTCGATTGCGAGCACGCGTGCGACGGCGAGGAGGCGGTCGCCAAGTCGGAAGCGGCAAAGCTTTCGGGGCGTCCCTACGATATCATATTTATGGACTACATGATGCCCAAGTTGGACGGAATAGAGGCGGCGCGGAAGATAAGGGAGTTGACCGGGGAGAACGTCTCCATAATCATGGTCTCCATGTACGATTGGAAGGAGTTTGAGCAGAAGGCGCGCGAAGCCGGCATCGTAAAGTGCGTTACGAAACCGATCTCGCCCTCTACTGTGTTGGACTCCATAAGCGAGGTCATGCCGACATGCGTGATAAAGAACGGCGGCAACGATACCGTGACCCCGCCCGCGGTGAGCTTTAGCGGCAACACGATACTGCTCGTGGAGGACATTGACATCAACCGCGAGATTATCGCCGCGTTTTTGGAGGAGACTCACGTAGGCATAGACGTGGCGGTGAACGGTGCGGAGGCGGTCGACAAGTTCGGCAAGAACCCGGACAAGTACGACATCGTTCTGATGGATATCCAAATGCCGGAAATGGACGGTTTCGAGGCGACGCGGCGTATAAGGGCCATGGGCACAACAAAGGCGAAATCCGTCCCCATAGTAGCCATGACCGCAAACGCGCTCAACGAGGACGTGCAACGATGCAAGGAGGCGGGAATGAACGACCATATCCCTAAGCCGGTAGACCAGGAAGCGCTGCTGTTCAAGCTGAACGATTTCTTTTTCATGAAGGGGTTTTTGAGTAAGGAGATCCACTGACGATTGATGGGGAGTCGATTGGGATTAAGGGGATTGTTAAGGTACCAAACGGCCAAAGAGCAAAGAAATCGCGTAAACCCAAAAAGATATTATTTGATTTTTTATTGAAATTTAGCCGTCCCATGTATTATATTAGGCAGGTTACGGGGGGGTGGTTATGTAGGCGTATATTACACATTATCGGCGGAACCGGGGTTTTTATGGGAACAAAAAGATTGCTTATTGTTGATGATAAACGTGAGATCCGTCAACTTGTGCGCGCTACCCTCGAGTTTGACGGGTGGGAAGTTTTTGAGGCGGAGACCGGGGACGCGGCCGTTGAGGTTGCGGCACAGGTCAAACCCGACTTGGTCGTCATGGACATGATGATGCCCGGTACGATAGACGGTATGGAGGCTACGCGGCGCATAAAGTCGGCGCCGGAGAGCGCCGGTTGCAAGATCATAATGCTCAGCGGCTCGGAGATGGAGTTGCGCGAGACGGCGCTCGAAGCCGGGGTAGCGGAGTTCATTCAGAAACCATTCAGCCCGCTCGACCTTATAGAAAAGATCGGCGAGTTGTTTGGGGATAAAACCTAACGGGGGAAGCGTGATATCCAAATCAGACAATAACGACGGGGCCGACGCGGTTATACCGCGCGACGACGGCATTGATTACTACGAGGCCTACCAACGCGAATTAGATAAAAACAGGCTCTACGAACAGGAGCTTGCGTTTTTGCGCGTAGAACTCGAAAAGTTCAAAAACGAGGCCGCCAAGGCCTACCTTCTATCCAAAGAGCGGCATAAGGACTCGGCGCTTATGTCGGCGCAGGCCCTAAAGACCATAAACGACCTGCACACAAAGATCAGGGAGCTCAACGGCGCCAAGAAAAATCTCCGCGAGGCTTACAAGGATACCATCAACCGCCTCGCCGTAGCCAGCGAGTACAAAGACAACGAAACCGGCAACCACATCCTGCGTATGAGCCGCTACAGCGTCTACCTCGCCAAGCTCTACGGGCAAACCCCGGAACAGGTTGAGGAAATGGAGTTCACCTCCCCCATGCACGACGTCGGCAAGATTGGGATAAAGGACAATATCCTCTTCAAAAACGGCAAGCTCACCGACGCCGAGTTCAACGAGATGAAAAAGCACACCACCATAGGCGCCGCCATACTCAACAACCCCAAATCCCCAATAATCGAGTGCGCGAGGCAAATTGCCCTCTTCCACCACGAGAAATGGAACGGGCGCGGCTACCCCCACGGAATAAAGGGCGAGAACATACCCATCAACGCGAGAATAGTAGCCATCTGCGACACCTTTGACGCGCTGACCTCCAAGCGCCCGTACAAAATGCCCTACCCCATCGACGTCTCCTGCGACATAATCGGCAAGGGACGCGGCGAAGACTTTGACCCCGACCTGGTTGACCTCTTCCTTAAAAACATAGAGGGTTTCGTTAAAATAAAGGACAGCATAGACGAAGACGGCGAGGACGAAGAAACGGTGCGGGAGAATTTTACCTGGAGCGAGCGGGACAAAGAGGCGGGGAAAACGTAAAAATTTCCCATCAAAAAATCGAGCTCTGATTATGAACATCCTAATAATAGGCGGTACCGGCAACATATCTTCCGAGGTGACGGATTTGTTGGTCTCAAAAGGCCACAACCTCACTCTGCTAAACACCGGCAGGCACCCAACGCCGCGCGGTTGCGGGCACGTCAAGGCCGACCGCTTCAACCCAAAGGCGTTTGAGGACGCCGTAAAGGGGATTTCCGCCGACGTCGTGTTGGATTTCATGGCCTTCACCCCCGACCACTGCCGCGGCGCTTACAAAGCGCTACGCGGGCGGACGGCGCAGTACATCTTCATATCCAGCGCCACCGTGT
>LIUJ01000251.1:0-20340 GCA_001462255.1 Fibrobacteria bacterium GUT77
GGGCGTTCTCGGTATCGTTTCCGGCCAAATCAAGGGCAAGAGCGTTGCGAGCGCTGACATTTTCGGTAAGGGCGGTTTTGCCACAGACATTGACGCTATTCTCTCCGGTGTCGGCGGTCTAAAGTCGGGTGGCGACGGCGGTGTCGGCCGTAAGGGCGTTGCCGGTATAGGTTACGGTTCCGGTTACGGTTCCGGCTTCGGCGGCGGCGGCGGCGGCGTTGACGACTTGCTTGGCGGCCTTATGGGCGGGGGAGGCGGAGGTCTTGAGCTCAAGAAGAAAGGCGAGTTGAAAGTTTCCTCACCTGACTTTTTGAAGGGCGGCGCCTTAACCGGCGGGCGTAGCCGCGCGAGTATTCAGCGTGTGGTTATGCAGAATATGGCCGCACTGCGTTACGCTTACAACAAGCGTTTGCGTGAGAAGCCGGGTTTAACCGGTAAGATTACGGTTAAGTTCGCCATAGACGAGTTCGGTAAGGTAATCTTTGCTCAAGTTGTGGAGTCTACAATGTCCGATTCCGAGCTTGAGTCTACGGTGGTTTCCCGTGTAAAAAGTTGGAACTTTGAGAAGATAGACAAGCCGGGAGACGTGACCGAGGTTACATACCCGTTTGTCTTCTCGCAGTGATCGAGTTGTGTTCCGGGGGCGCGGTTTGCCGCGTCCCGTGTTCACGGTCTTATCGGTTGATGCGCTTTTTGGTCGACGGCGTGTATATGTGCGTAGGGGCGCGGTTTGCCGCACCCCTATGTTTTGTAGGTAAGTTCGGTTGTTATTGTTTATGATATATAGGGGTTAAAGTCGTTGACTTCGCTGAAACGGGCGATTTTGACCCCTATCGTTTATATTACTTAGAAATTGATTTTTTTATTTTCAAATAAAAGCAAATAAAAGCAAATAAAAGCAATAGCAAAAAATCAACATTCAAACATAAATACCAAAATACTAATTAGGAGGCATTATTATGATGAAGAGAGCGCTTGCGGTTATTCTCGCGGCGGGGTTTGCTGTCGGTGTTTACGCTACGGACGCGCGTGTCGCTGTTATGGGTAGGCAATCGACGCCCTATTTTTATCGTGACGAGGTCAGCGTTTTTACCAATCCGGCGGACATGAGCTTGTATCCCAACCTAATTTACGGTTCTTTCGGATGGATGGATCCGAATAATTCCAGCGGTGGCAACGGAATGTTGAAAAACATGCAACCGAACGATCCATTTTTCGGCGGGATGATTTCATACGGGTTTAGCGACGAGGAAAGCGGGCCTATGCTTTCGATAGGCGCGTATGTGAATCGACGGGACTACATGCTTGATAAACTTATTACAGCCGGAGGGACCGGCTTAAGAGAATTGCCTATCGGTAGTATAGGCACTCCCGGAGCAACGAATGGAAGTAAACCTAATCTCCTTGACCCGTACGGTAAGTTTGACGTTATGGTTGGGTACGATGTAGGCAATGGGTTTGCGATGGGTCTCGGTTTTTATACGGCGTATCAAAGTGTGCAGGTATCGGACGTGGTTAAAGACCAAACCGCGATTTATAAGGCTACGGCCGGTATAAACTATAACATTGAGCAGGGGCTTGATTTGGAGGCTTCCGTAAACGGGGGTTTGACAAACGCCAGGTGGACGTATGAGGCGGTATCTGACGCGAGTTTGGCGGCGGAATTGGAAAATGATAAAACCAGACCGAGAGCCGAGCAACTTCAGACTATCGTTTCCGACGGAGACTATTTCTTACGCGGCGATTTGCGTTTTTTCACCGCGGTTCCGGCTATCAACGGTTCTTTTGTGCCGCAGGTTTCGCTTACGTACATGACGCTCAATAAAGCCGACATTGTGGATGTTGCCGGCGGCGTGGGTATCAACATGAACATAGACCGCGGTTTCTTTTGGGCCGGTATACAAGGGATCTATACACAAGAGAACAGTAGCAGTAACGCGGGGACGAGCGGCGATCCGCAAAAAATCGGCGCGCGCCTGAGCTTCGGCATTGAGCGCAACATAGTGTGGGATTGGTTCTTGATTCGTGTGGGCGGTCAAAAAGAGTTCCAGTACCAAACGAAAACAACGACAAACGGAGATAAGAGCGAGTGGCTGGAAAATCCGTCGTCCACTGGTGAGGACAACGATTTGGTCGGCCTTGGTTTCGGTATAAACATCGACAACCGTTTGAGGATCGATTTTGTGGCCTCGGAGGATTTGCCGTACACCCTAACCAACCTGATTTCCGGTTCTCAGTACCACTTGTTCAATAGGGTTAGCGCGACATATAGGTTTTAAAATGAAAAGACAAGGTTAAAGTCGAACTTAAAGGGGAGGGAAACAAGCGCCGCAACGCGGCGCACCTTTCCCTCGTTTTATAAAAACCGGTAAAAAACACCGGTTTTTATTCTTTAAAATTTCGACTACACTCACCGTGTTTATTGAGCCAAAGGGCACTTAGCCGCCTACCCTGCGGGGGGGATAAAGACCCCTTCGCAACGCCTCCGTAAACAAGCGTCTATCGGTCATTGAGCTTGTTGAAAGCCGCGCCGTAAAAACAAAAAGCAAGCGCCGCTTTGCGTGGCGGGACGTCAACACAAAAAAATTAACTCGGATATTAATTTTTGGCGCCCATATATTATTTTAATACAATCATGATCAATACCATACTAAGATACATATTATTAACGCTGTTCGCTCTCCTTTGGCTTTCTTGTGCCGAGAGCGACGACGTGATACGCGGTAAGCTGGATGTCATTCTTATAGACGACTTGGCGGCCATTGTAGACAGCGTTGCGGCGGTAGCGCTTATCGATAAGCCTTACTTTGAGCTTGTTTCCTACAAGGAGTACGACGAGGGGGCGTACTCGCGCATGGCCGTCGCGGATTTTTTCTTTCTTAAACCCTTAGCGGGGGTGGAAAAGAAGATTAGGCGTAAGTACCGTTATCATCGTCGTTTGGGGATGTGGGATAGGTACCACAACAAATACTATACGGTTGTGCCGGATGCCGATAGTAGCGCGGAAGGCAGGGGTAATGAGTAGGGAAATTTTTATAATTGCCGTGTTGGCGCTGTCGTTTGTCCGCGCCGAGGTTTCGGCGCAACCGCAACAGTTGCCCGCCGATATGCACGGTTGGGCATCGGCCAGTATTGAGCGCGTCTTTCGGGAGGACTACAAGGGCGCCGAGGAGGAGGCCAAAAAGATATTGCGCGCCTACCCGGAGCACCCCGCCGGATACTTCTTCATGGCCGCCGTGGCCGAGTCGTGGATGCAACGCTACCAGTCCAACAAGCGTGAAGCCGAGTTTTATCGCTTTTGCGACCAAGCCGTTGAGAAGGCCGAAAAAATACTTGCCGCCGAACAAAGCGACGATTGGGCGAGATTCTTTATGGGCGGCGCCGAGGGATACAAGGGGACCTTTGAGGCGCGTTACGAGCGCTACATTACGGCCTTTCGCTACGGTTGGAAGGGGGTTTCCATATTCCTTAAGATGGCATCCGGTGGAAGCAACAATCCCGATATAAATTTCGGCATAGGTACCTACGATTATTGGCGTAGCGCTCTTATGAAGATGCTTTGGTGGATGCCCGGCGTGGAGGACAAGCGTGAGATTGGGATAGAGAAGCTTAAAGGGGTAATCAAGAACGGCGTTTACACACGCGCCGCCGCCGGTTGCGTTTTGATAGACGTGTACTTGAACGAGAAGCGCTATGAGGACGCGCTTGGCGTAGCGAATGATATGTGTAAGAAGTATCCCAAGGCGTTGGCGTTTATGTGGGGTCGCGCCGTCGCCTTACACGGTCTAAAGCGTTATGAGGAGGCCGTCGCGGCCTACAAAGCCATATACGCGAAGTGTGAGAACGATCAGGGTACGAATCACTACAACGCCGTTAAGGCGAGGGTAGGTATGGCGAGGGCGTTTTTTGCGTTGGGCAGAAACGTTGAGGCGCTTGAGCAGGCGAGCGCCGCGGGTAACTACCCGCTATCCAAGGATATAAAAAAGCGTTTGGATTCGGATTTGTCGGAGGCCAATACCATAAGGAAGCGCGCCGGAGGCAAAGGCGGGGGCGACGGCGGCGGTGGAGAAGAGTTGGCGTCTGAGGGTGGGGTGTAGGCCTAATGGGTACAAATTTAAAATCAATGTCAACGTCAATATCCGATTCCTTTGCCGCGAAAGCAACGGGATTCATTGTTGTTTTGTTATTGTGCGTAGTATGCTCAATCCGTACCCTTGCCGCCGGTCCTTCTCCGCGTTTGCCCGGCGCGGAGAGTTGGGCGGGGGCGCGTGAAATATCCGCCGGCGCTTACGACGCCGCCCTCTCCGCCGTTAACGGGGATACCGTTGCCAAGGTTGACACGCTTCTGCGACTGTACAAGGTTGGAGTGATAAACGCGCGGTTGGGCAATAGAGCGGAGGCGCTTGCCGCGTTCAACGCGGTCAATCGGGCCAGTCCGGTTTTGGCTCCGCTTGCCATGGAGCAGATAGGGGATATGGCGGCGGTTGAGGGGGAAGGGGCGCTTGCGGTGGCCGCCTACGCGTCGGCCCTCAAGACGGCGGGGCTTCCCGCCAAGTATCGCCGGTACGTGTTCTCCAAGATCAAGCCGCAATTGGATAGGGGGGCATCCATACCTACCGATCCGTCTTGGCTTGACGAGTATAGGAAGTGGGAGCGTACGCAACGGCTCTACGACGCCGCCGGTTTGGAGGCGATCTGCGATTCGCTTGTGGCCGCCGGTCGCGTGGCCGAAGCCGATTCTATCCTTGAAAGGTATATGCCGGATCTTGATAAGCGCTCCGCTTGCCGCTTTGTTGATCGAGTTTTCGGCAAACGCGCTTCCGACACTACGCTTGTTACCACGAAATTTTTGTTTTCTATGGCGAGGCAATCGGCCGGGTGCCGCAATTTTGCCATGTCGGAGAGGTTGTTTCAACAGGCGCGGAAGCGCGCCGATTTTGCCGTTGTGCCGGCTAAAGACGCGGCGCGGCTTCTGGGGGATATAGCCTTTGGGCGCGAGCAGTGGCAGGATGCCGCGGATTACTATAAAAAGTACGACGCCGCCTACGGTTCGGATTCGGATGTTCTTATGAATATTGCCCGCGCGTACCGCAATCTCGGTTTGGACGCTCAGGCGCAAGTTTGGTACGATCGTCACGTGGAGCGTTTTCCAAATCATCAAAAGACACAGGAGATTTTGTGGTTGCGCGCTTGGAATTTTGAGGAGGCGGGAGATTATAAGTCGGCGGCGGCGGGTTATCGGCGTGTTTTCGGCACCAAGGGCAAGCGGACGGAAGAGGCCTATTTGCGTCACGCGCTCTGTTACTACCGGCGGGGTCTTTATGACAGTACCGTTGCCCATTTAGAGGCGTTTAAGAGGAAGTTTCCGCAGTCGGAGTATATGTGGGCCGGGATGTTTTGGCAAGGGAAGAGCTATGCGGCCAAGGGGCGTGTAGCGGAAGCGCATAAGGTGTGGGGGGAGATAGCGCGTCTTGACCCGACCGACTATTACGCGCATAGGGCGAGGCAGTTGATGGGTACGAACGTTGACAGCGCGGCGGGCGGGATGTTGTTTGGGGGGCGGGTAGCCGCGCGTATGGACGAAGCGCGGTTGCGGGCTTGGCTTGACTCGTTGACGCCGTGGTCGAAGAAGAAGTTGTTCGGCAAAGATAGCGTTGATTTGGTGCGCGGCGCGGCTTTGCTCATGGCGGCGCGTCCGGCGGCGGCGGAGATGTTTTTGGATAGGTTCGAGAGCGGTTACGCCGAAAATTTGCAGTTGCAGTACGATTTGGCGTGCGGTTACGCCATAGCCGGTAGCAAGGCGCTCTCTTTCCGAGTCGCCCGTAGGCTGGGGTGGCGTATTCCTTTGGATAGCAGGGAGGGTAGGCCGCTTCAGCTGATGTCGGTGCTTTTTCCGCCGTTTTATTCGTCGGAGATAAGCAAATACGCCGCGCGTTTCGGCGTCGACCCGTTATTTGTTAGCGCCGTTATGCGGCAGGAGAGTATCTTCGATTACAAGATCGTCTCGTCGGCGGGCGCCGTCGGGTTAATGCAGATAATGCCTACGACGGGGGAGGGGATAGCGCGTGAGTTGAATGAGGCGTTTGCCGTGGAGTCGCTCTACAATTACGAGACGAACATCCGCTACGGGGCCTTTTACCTGAAGAAACGCTCGGTGCAGTTTGAGGGCGACAAGGTGCTTGTACTGTGCAGTTACAACGCCGGCGCGCACAACGCGGTCAAGTGGCGCGACAGGAATAAGCACCTTGAGCGTGACCTGTTCGTGGAGGATGTGGGTTTCTTCGAGACTCGGGGGTATGTAAAGAAGGTGATGGGCAACTATTGGACGTATCAGGCGCTGTTCAAGACGCCGGGATATGAATACGAAGAGTCGGGTTTTGAGGGCGGATACTGGGGGCGCGTTATGGAAGAAAAGTAAAATGTTGCGTTATCGGCCGTCAATAGGTATATTATTATATATAGCGTTTACGTCAAAAAATCACCCCAAAGGAGGAGTTATGTTGAGACTAAAGTTAAAATCAATACCAAGGCGGTTGGCGTTTGCCGCGTTTTTAACGTTGGCGATGGGCGTTTCCGTTTTTGCCCAAAAGGAGAAGTCGGAGGAGGACAAAATGGCTCGTGAGGTGATTCACGAGAAACCCAACGAGTTCAAGATCATCGCCTCTCGGTCGCCGGTCAAGGCGTTTGTCGTGCTTAAGGACGTCGTGTGGTACGCCACGGACGAAATCGTGGTCTGTCAGGCTTTGGTTGCGGTCAAAGGGGCCTTGATGCAACAATATCCCAAGTTGGGTAACATAGCGTCGTCCGGCGTTACAAGTATGGCGGCCGACCGGAGCGACAACGTTTGGATTGCGTGTGAGGAGGGCGTCGCCGTCGTTCGAGGAAGCGGCAAGAGCGTTTCCGCCACCTCATACACGTCGGCGGACGGCATTCCGGAAGGCAAGGTTTTAGCCGTAGCGCCCGGTAGCGGCATGGACGTTTGGATAGGCACGGAAAACGGCGCGGCGCGCTTTAACGGGAGTTCGTGGACAAGTTATACCACGAAGGACGGTTTGCCGTCAAACAGGGTACAGGCTTTGGTCTCCAATTCGAGGGGCGATGTGTACCTCGGCACCAACAAGGGTTTGAGTGTCTACAACGGTTCGAGTTTTAAGAATTACAACGCCAAAAACTCCGGCGGTAGCGGTTTGGAGTGGAACAATGTGACGGTGCTCGCCAAGGAGCCCAACTCCGATGTTATATGGATGACGGACGGTCCTAAGAACCTAAATACCTTTGACGGCACGACATGGAAGCGCTATATGGAGATACAGGATGGTATAACATCCATAATGAACGATACCCGACGCACATGGTTCGGTTATGAGGGCGGTCTCTTAAGGTTCAACGGCGAAGAGTGGGTCACGGACAAGAATATGCACGGCGTGCCGGCGGAACAGGTATACGCGATGCAGAGGGACGCGAACGGGAATTTGTGCTTTGGCATGGAAAAAGGGGTCATGATACTCTCCAATCCATACAGAAAGTAGAGGTTTGGTTAATAGTTGTTTTTTCATTCATACGAAAGGAAATAAAATGTCATCAAAAAGAAAACGCATCGTCGCCGCAACGGTGTTCGCGACGACGGTCGTATTGACCGTCGTCCTATCCGCTCCGGCTTTCGCCGCGCCATCACCCGTCGCGGGCAAAATTACAACCATAGTTCATGACGGAAACGAGGTGATTCTGAACCCGGACAGCACGTGGACATACAAAAGCGCCACGCTGGCCGCCGACGACAACGACGACGTATATATCCCGCTTAATGACAACCGTATCCTATTGTTAAGGGCCGACTTTACCTGGGCGTTCGTAAAGTCCCAACCGCCCAAGTCCAACAGACCCAAGACCTACCCGTCCGTGGAGGCCGTAGGCACGTCAACCATGCCTTCACTCGACGTCGCGACTAAGACGGCCATAAATCAGGTTTACGACAAGGTCGCTGCCAACCTTGCGAAGTACATCGCGTCGAAGGACAAGAAGGCGAAGGACTACTTGTTGGCCTGCATAAAGGATAGGATTAAGGAGAATGAGCTTGATCAGGCCTACAACCAAACCAAGACCGGCTGGAAGGCCGACGCTAAGGTGTCGATTCCGGGGTACAAGGTGAAGGAGATAATCGAGTGTTTGGACACGCAGTTGGCACCGGCCGAGTAAGACGCGGCGGTTAAAGAGGCAATAAAAAAAGAATCGGGAGGTCATAAAGGACTATGTCGTTAACGCGATCAATATCCGTAACGTGCGCGGCGGTATTGTTGACCGCCGTCGCTTCGGTTTGGGCGGCGCTTCTTCCGTACCCGAATACGATGCCCAAGGTATCAACCCCTTATGATACTATTCTTAAAAAGACGTGGGAGGGGATAAAGAAGCGGAATGTTGACGCGTACGGCACCGGAATGGTGCACCGGCCTAAGTCTAATATGCCGAACGACGCCGTTAGCGAGGGAATAAGTTATGGGATGTTTTTAGCGCTATACGGCAACGATCAAAAGTATTTCAATAGTATTTGGGACGCCGGTGAGAAGTACATGTGGAACAGTTACGGCAAATACTACGATTGGCGCCGTAGTTCAACCGGCGACCCCACCGGCGATAGCGGACCGGCTTCCGACGCGGAGCAGGATATCGCGTTGTTGCTCATATTTGCGGACAGGCTTGCGGAGCGCGGATTGTGGGAGAAAGGTTATACGAGTGTTAAGGGCGCTACATACGCGGCGCGCGCCAAGGATATTCTCAACACAATCAGAACAACGATGGTCGCGAGCAACGGGGCGCTTCTGCCGGGTCAATGGGGGGAGAACGGTGTTATCAATCCCGGCTACTTCGCTCCGGCGTTCTATCGGGTTTTCGCCGAGTTTGATTCCACAAACAAGTCGTCATGGAACGCGCTTATAGACGGTTGCTACACTATGATTGCCAAGTCTCCGGGGTATAGCCGCGGTCTCGTGCCGGATTGGTTTAACTTTGACGGGGGCAGTACCTTAGGGGCCGGATACAACGCCTATTTCAAAGGCGACGCCCTCTATAGGGACGCCATTCGCGTTTATTGGAGGTTGTCCGTTGATTGGTTGTGGCACAAAGAGCCGCGCGCGAAGACATTTCTCGACAATGCCATGGCGTTTATAGGGGCGAAAGGCGGTCCTCCCGGCGCGAATTTTTTTGATATGAACGGAGGCTTGCTACCCGAAGAGGACACGGAGATACTCGGCGACGGTAAGAGCGTCAACATTGAGAGGAAGCGGCGCGAGCACAGTCCGCTAACGGTAGGTATGTGGGCGGCCGCGGCTATGGGATCCGGCGGGCCGGCTTTGGCTGAAAGTTACAGCGAAGAATTGCGCAAATTCTATCAGCCCGGAACCGACTATTGGGGTTACGCCGTCGATCCGTCGGGCGGTCAAGAGGATACTCTGCATAATGAGATGTATTTCGAGCAATTTCTCGCGTGGTTCGGCGCGTCGGTGTTGGGCGGCGTCTTTACCAATGTTTGGGAGGATCTGAAAGAAGGCGTTCCTACGGGACCGCCGACATGGGAGAATCGTCCCGTTGTGACTCCGACTACGCGCGTCGTTGACGCGAGCGTTGAGCCGTTGCGCGTTACGGCGTCGTTTAATCGCTCCGTTCGCTGGACGGTAACTATAACGCATGATACGTCGGGGCGTGAAGTGTCGTTTAGCAACAGTTCCAAAAACGTCAACGTGGACTGGTACGGTCTATCCCAATCTCACGCCGGCAATGACCCGTATATGCCGCAGGGGCTCTACACGTTGACCGTACGCGGGGACGGCATTAACGAGGTATATAATTTTAAGGTGTGGTTGGGCAGGCCTTACTCAAACGGCGTCAACCTGATGGTTGGCAACCGTTTGCTCGTGGATGATTTTGCCGACGGTGATTTTACCCCGTATATAGGGAGAGAGTGGGCAAGCTATCTTGACTCGTACGAGGGGAAGAACGGGCAATCTACCGCGTCGCTTTCCGTAAAAAAGGAAAGCGACGGCAAAGAGTGGCTTTCATGGAAATACACCCTTAGGCAGGGCGGCCTCGGATACGACCCGCACGCCGCGCTTGAGTGGAATTGTCAGACGGGATCCGCCGGGATTCGTGATTTAAGAGGTATAGACTCAATAATAGTTACGGCGCGTAGTTTGAGCGGGACGATAGGCGTTTCCGTACAACTTGTTTCCGACGATATCGGCGGCCCGCAGTATTTCGAGGATTCGCTTTATTTGACGGCGGCGTCCGGTGAATATAAGTTGTATATTCCCAAGTTTAAGCAACGTATGAACGGTGAGGGTAAAAATATTCAAGCTACCTTGCAAAAGATGCTCGGTATTCGCTTTCAAGTCCAATATCCCGACGGAGCGGCCAATACCATAATGGTCGAGCGTATGTACTTCACCGGGGATAGCGTTTCAAAGCTATACACACCCCCGCCCGCTCCGCCTCCATATGTGCCGCCCACCGTTTCGCTCGACGATCCCGCTGATCCCGGCGACGGTGTGGCGTACCGCGGCGCAAAGCAACCAAAGTACACCATAAAGAGAAGTCAGAGCGCCGTGACGATAGTCCTCCCCGCCGACATGACCGGAGCATCGGCGTCGTTGGTAGACATAAGGGGCAGGACGTTAATGCGATTGGACGTCCAAAAGGACGGACGGTTGTCGGTACCGCTTAGAACGGTAGCGCGCGGATTGTATTTTGTCGACATTAGGGGACGGGGCCAAAATATTAAAGTCAAGGTGTTAAAGTCTAAATAGCGAAAAACTTTGGGAGACTGCCCGGAATCTTGCGTAAGCGTCGGTTTGCGGGACGGTTATTTGGGCAAACCGAGCCGCGCGGGAGGGTATTACGCGAAAATCGCGACAGTCTCTTAGTAACTCCAGTAGTATTTGTTACCGCCAAACGTTACGGTGCCGTCGATATAAGTGTACATTATCTTGCCGGCGTGGTATTGCAACTCATGTATCATTGCCGGCGACGGATGCCCGTATCCGTTATCGGCGGAGCATGATATGACCGCGACTTCCGGGCTTACGTAGGAAAAGAACAGCGGACTGACCGATCCGGCGCTACCGTGGTGCGGGACGGATAGAATTTGCGCACGTAGGTTGTATCGTTCATACGCGGCAATTTCCGTCATGGCGGCGTCGTCGATGTCGGAGGCGATTAAGGCGCGGGCGTTTCCGTGGCGTACGGAAAAAACCAAGCCGTAGCGATTCCTCTCCTCGCTACCGCCAAGCGAGTCCATAACCAAGCCTCGCGGCGGCCACAAACAGATTATGTCGACGGCGCTGCCGAGCGGTCGTAGCGTGTCGCCGCGCGCGCATCGCTTAAACGTAACGCGGTTTGCCCAAGCGGTCGCGGTTCGCCGTAACTTAGCCGTATCCTCGTACGGCGAGATGACAATCTCGCCGCTCCAATCCAAACTCGCGCCGAAGGATTGAAGCGCGCCGTAATGGTCAAAGTCGGTGTGCGAAATGATTATCGATTCGATGCGCGGGTTGCCGAGACCTCTGTACGCGTTGTACCACATTTGGTACTGATCCCCGACGTCCCAAACCGCGGCGCGTTTGCCTACTACGCCGAATTGGGCGAGGCCCTGGCCTACGTCGGCGACGGTGAAGGTAAAACGCTCGCCGCTTGCGTCGTCGTTCGCCGGATTTGCGCAATTTATCATTAAAGACAACAATGAGAATAGAATCAACGCAAAGGACGGCAGTCGTTTTTTTGTGTAATTCGCGTTGATACGCGCCGCGTCGACACCGTCTTTAAAACGCGTAGCTTGAAGATACTTTGATATAGACATTGTCCGCCCCTTTCACGTTGACCGGGATTTCCAACGTTACCCCGGTCCATGTTTTTTTGTATAGGTGAAACTCGCTTTTTATTCCCAACCGATATTCATTGGCGCTCACGTACTTTCCCCTGACATACGGTGTGACGACCGTACTTGGAATGAACGTCGTAGGTATTTCAACCGCGTACGCGTATTTTGAAATTTTACGGTAACCGTAGGCGCTTTGGAATGAGGCGCGTATAGCCGCCGGGTAGACCGTTCGGTAGTTTATCGTGGCGCCGGTTGTGCGCAAGGTCGAGTCGGCGGTACCGTTTGTGAAAAATTTTGCCGTGTGTTCGGCGGTGATGTCCGCATCGCCTACGCGTACTCTTGCTTCCAACCGACCGTGGATTCTCCTGACGCCGTCGCTCTCGGTAAAGTCGAGTTCGGGTATCAGTTTTACGGCGTCGCTTATAAACGGAACCGTCATCCTCACGGCGTGTTTTCGTATAGGTCGCGACGGCTCTTTTTCGCCGGCTTCGGCGAGTAGCTGTTTTTTTGCGCGGCTCATTAAAAAGGCGTCGTCGGTCGGATAGAGCATCGCGTGATATTCGGCGGACGTCCCCTTTACGCGGTAGTTCAGGCGGAGAGATAGGGCCGGGGCCGCGCTCTCTTCGGCGAGCGGCACGGCGGCCTCCGCGGTTGCCGATACGCTTTTGGCTTTGTACTCCGCGTATAGGTGGGCGTAGTAATATTCGCGAACATCCCGCGTTGTATTGACCGTTACGTCGTCATTGTCGTCCAAGTCGTTTTCGTCGTCCTCGTTGTTTACTTCCGCGTCGTCCGCCGCCGAACCGAGTCGAAAACCGGTGAATCCCGCGAATAACCTCGCCCGCTTCCCAATGTTTATATTTGCCCCTACGCCGCCGCCAACCTCGGCGGGTCGCAGATGACAGAAGGCGCTTGCCCCTACGGTTGTGTCCCATATCTCCCTCATGTCAACGGAAATCCCGTTCCAAGCGCCGCTCCCGCCGTAGAGCCAGTCGGAGTAAGCGGAGCGGACGGAACGGACAAAGCGGCCGAAGGTCAATTCTCCCGGAATAGGTTGCTTAAAATTGCCGATATGCGCGTAGGCCCCCCTATACGCGACGTCTACGCGTCGGCTTTGCCATTGTACGGAGGTGTCGCTGAACGCGATTCCGCCCTCCGCCGACAAGCGTTCGCCCCGTCGCCTAAACCTTATTCTATGCCCCTTGAGCGCCTTAACGCTCGATCTGTTTATGCCCACGACGACCTCTCCGTTTGATTCCGTAGGCACTACGGCGGCGTTGAAGCGCAGTATAGGCTCAAAACCTTCGAGTTCCGGATAGTCGTTAAAAAACCTTCGGATTTGCGCGTTGTCGAAGGGATGATACTCCGAAAGCTCCTCCTGTCCGGCTGGTATCATATCGATCATATCGGGAAAGATCAACGTCAAATAGACCAATTCCCCAAGCGGAACCGAGATCGGAAGCGCGTAGAAGGCCAAGAGTTGCTCGTACTGAAGCGTGTCTATCGTTCGCGTCGAAAGCAGTTCGACGAGGTCGTCCTCATCCGCCGGAAGCCGTATGGACGACGCCGAGGCGCTCACGGGCAATATGGCCAGCGCTGCGGCGACAATCAAAAGCCACCCGCCGGCGATAAACCGCCCGCCGACAGCGCGTATAAACGAGGTTGTGACGACGGTAAAAATCGACGCGAAATTTCTTTTATGGATACTATATGTTTTGGCGCGACAAATCATTTATATTTACCGTATTCCGTTGTTGTGGCGCCGTAGCGCCGTTGACGTTGATATTATTCCGTGTAATAGCGAACAACGTGACCGGAACGATGCCGGAAGTCTTAAAAAAACGTCGGTACAACGAGAGTGTCCGGGACTAAGCCGGGGTAATTCTGAGAGAACATCTGTACGACGAGAGTATCCGGAATTAATCCGGGGTAATCGGTACGGTTGATAAAACGCCCGTACGACACGGTACAACGAGAGTTAAAACGAGAATCAATATGCCTAAAGAGTACGTCGGTATTCAAAAGATAATATATATTGCGCGGCGCCGATACCGTCGATTTTTTATTTTCGCGCGGACGGCGGCCGCCGTTTGGTGCGTCTGCGCCTTCGGCGCTATCGCCGGCGTCGGGGCGGATGAAACGGATGTGGCGGGCGAAGTCGGTAACGCGGATAGTATTGGCGGGGCGGGTGAAGTTGTTGATATTTATACGAATGTATATGGCGCAAAAAAATATAAATTCGCTCTGATTCTAAGCGGCGGCGGTTCCCGCGGCTTGGCTCAGATCGGCGCACTTATCGCTCTTGAGGAAGCCGGTCTCAAACCGGACCTCATCGTCTCCACGAGCATGGGCTCCGTTGTGGGGGGGCTATACGCGTGCGGCTATACCGCCTCGCAGATACATGACATAGCGCGGACGGTGGACTGGAGTCGCGTGTCGACCAACGCCAACTCGCGGTCTTCGCTTTTTGTCAGCCAAAAGTCGCCCCCAAAGGGTTACCTGTTCAACATACGGTTCGGTAGCAACTTTAAGCCGGCGTTGCCAAACGCCATGTCGAACGGGCAAATTTTCTACGAGTTGCTCGCGGCTAAAACGTTGCCGGCGTTGCACGCCGCCGGATACGACTTCAACAAATTGCCCGTGAGCCTGCGGGTGGTTGCCACCGACCTTTTGGCGGGGAGCAAGGTGGTATTCTCGGAGGGGAGCCTGACCGCCGCCATACGGGCCTCATGCAGCGCGCCGCTCGCCTTCTCGCCGCTCGATTTCAACGGCAAGATGCTCGTTGACGGCGGGCTATCCTCGAACATCCCGGTGCAGGTTGCCGTGGACGCCGACGCGGATTTCACGGTGGCGATTGACGTGACCTCGCCGCTGTGGGGGCGCGAGCAACTACTAGATAATCCGGTTCGGTTGATGGAGCAGGTCGTCTCCATAGGTGTCGCGCAAAACAAGCTACGGGACACGCGTAGCGCCGACGTACTGATAACGCCGCGTTTGGGGAGTATAACAAATACCGATTTCAGCCGCATCGACACGTTGGTGGCGCTCGGCTACGCGGCGACGGCGGAAGCTCTCCCGAAGATCGCGGCGCGACTCGGTAGGCCGTTTGCTAAGCAACCCGACGCGCGTGACCCATTGCCGCGAAAAGCGAACGACGGAGGCGTCATTCTCCCGTCCGTAAAATATGTGCGGGTGTTCGGCAACGAAATAACGTCGACGGCTCAAACGCTGACGGCGAGCGGCGTGAAGATCGGCCTGCCGTTGGACAGCGCGACGGTGGAGCGGGCCATTCGATCTTTATACTCTACGGAACTCTTTGAGAGCGTGAGGTTGGAGACCACGCCGGAAGACGGCGTAGACATTCATGTCACGGAAGAGAAGTATTGGCGCTTACGCGGCGGTTTGCGCTACGACGAGTACCATTTGGGCGAGGGATTCATAGAGCCGGCCTATGAAAATCTCTTCGGATTGGGGATATCGGCGGCGTTGCATTTGCAGTACGGCTCGCGCAAGGAAAAGTACGCCTTAGGATTTGCCACGGACATCCTATTCACGCAGAATTGGGCTATCAACTGCAACGCGCAGGTTTTCACGGCGCGCGAGCAAATATACAGCCGCGACGTACATCCGCGCGTACGAGATTCAACACAAGGCTTCGGACCAGATCTTATAGTGATACGCGACGAAGTGTTGGGGAAGAGCGGTGTGGCGTTCGTTGTGGGAAGCCAAATAGGAAAATCGTTGTCGGCGGAGGTGGGGGCTAAACTTGAGTTGTTTGACCTACTGCAAAGCAATAGGGATATTTTCAGCAATGACCTTTTCGGTTTCAGAAAATCCCTCCCGTACTTTCTCTTACGGGTAACCGCCGATACGCGTGACGTAGCGCCGTTTACGGAGAACGGTTGGCGGCACACCGTCACCGCCGGTATGGCCGGCGGGAGGGCGCTGGGACTGGGCGGTATTGAGGAATTCAGAAAGGTAGACGGCAACTTCAACCGCTATGTCACGTTGCGCAAGCGGCATACCCTGCACGGGCAGGCGGTAGTAGGCTGGACTGACCACACGTTGCCGGAGGTCGAAAAATTTTATTTGGGCGGCGCGATACCGGAGCAAAACTACCACGACGCCGATATATACAATATTGTCCCATTCATGGGAATGAAACCGCGCATGGTGTCGGCGGATATATTCGGATTGGCGCACTTGGAGTATAGGCTGAAGATACGCAAAAACCTCTACCTATCGGCGATGGCGGATTGGGCGCGCCTATGGGCATATGAGGAGTTTGTTAGGACGCCGAGCGAAAACGAGGATTTTTCGCCTAAGAGCCCGTTGGGTGTGGGCGCTGGAATAGCCTACAACACGCCGGTCGGCCCGATACGGCTTACTTACGGGCGGTTGATGCGGTACAGGTACGATTCGGAAGCAATTTCTGAAAACGTGTTTTATTTCTCCGCCGGACACGACTTTTGATTCTATTGCAACACTATCATATTATCCCGCAAGATCACCTCGTTGAACCGTATGGCGCCGAGCTTCTTCTCTATCTCCGCCGTCTTACATCCGCGTATCGCATCAACCTCGTCCGCGGAAAAGTTTATTAGCCCCTTGGCGATAACGTCTCCCCGCGGATTGACGACGCTCACCATATCCCCGGCGTTGAACCTCCCGCTAACCGCCGTGATTCCGGCGGCCAATAGGCTTTTACCTTTTTCGGCTATCACCTTAGACGCTCCGGCGTCTACTGTTACGCTCCCAGCCGGTTGCCCTGTAAAGGCTATCCAACGTTGCCGTGAAGGGATCTTTTTGTCGGACGGTAAGAAGAGCGTAGCGCTTGCCTCGTCTTTCAGCACCGTTAGCAGGCGCTGGTTGAAGCCGTCGCCTATAAGCGCCGGAATGCCGGCGCGCGTAACCATCTCGGCGGCCTTCAGCTTTGTCGACATGCCGCCCACGCTTATCTCGCTCTTCTTCTCGCTAACCATACGCTGTATCCCCGCCACGACGGCGCTCACAATGGGAATGTGCTTCGCGTCCTTTTCCGTGTGCGGGTTCTTGTCGTACAGCCCGCCTACGTCCGTAAGGTTGACCAATACGTCGGCGTTGACCAACATCGCTATCTGCGCGGCCAGGGTGTCGTTGTTGCCGAAGCATATCTCCTCCACGCTTACGGAGTCGTTCTCGTTGACTATGGGTATGGCCCCGCAGTCGAGCAGTTTGAAGAGCGTATTGCGCAAATTTAGGTAGCGTTTTTTGCTGCGCAAGTCGTCCCAGGTCAGCAGGACTTGCCCGATAAGGGTGTCGTGTTCGGCGAAGTGTTCTTGATAGATGGCCATGAGCCTATTCTGCCCGATGCCGGCGCAGGCCTGTTGCATGGGGATCTCCGTAGGTCGTTTGCTTAGACCTAACGCCTTCATGCCGTGGGCTATGGCGCCGGAGGAGACGAGTACGACTCGTACGCCGGATTTGCGCAGGACGGATAAATCCGTTGCGAGCCGTTCTACGCGCGCCTCGTGTCCGGCGGCCGTGAGTATGCGACTGCCGGTTTTTACCACAACCGTGCGAACGCCCCTGAGTTCTTCGCGGAATAACGAATTTCCGGTCATTTGTACGCCTCCCCGTCAACAATCAGCCTGACCCCCGCCGCTTTCTGCGACGGCGTAAGCGTCAGCACCTCCACGCCGCCGTCCGTTACCAAAACCGTGTGCTCAAATTGGGCGGAGAGCGACCCGTCGAGCGTCTTTACCGTCCAACCGTCTTTCCGATCCGTAGTAACCTCGAAGCCGCCGAGGTTTATCATAGGCTCTATGGTGAGGGTCATACCCGGCAACAAGACGAAGTCCTCGGCCCGCGGCTCTATGTGGTGGTATACGGAGAAGAACTCGTGGAACTTCGCGCCGATCCCGTGACCGGTGTACTGCTTGACCACCGAACAACCCTGGGCGTTTACAAAGGGTTCTATGGCCTCGCCGATGGCGCTTAGGCGCGCGCCCGGCCTCACCGCGTCTATACCGGTGATGAGCGCTCTCGCCGCCACGTCTACGAGGCGCCGCGCCTCGCGGTCTACGGCGCCCACCATAAAGGTCTCGGAGGAATCGCCGTGAAAACCGCCGACAATCGTGGTAAGGTCGATGTTGACGATGTCGCCCTCCTCAAGACGCTCGTTTGGGGACGGGATACCGTGGCAAACTACGTTGTTCCGCGAAATGCAACACGATTTTGGAAAGGAACATTTGCTCCCTTTGTAGCCGAGACAAGCCGGAGTATGGCCGTTTTCGACGGTGTAATTGTGAATTAACGCATTTAGCTCATCCGTCACGGCACCCGCAACGACGTACGGGCGAACGTAGTCCATAAGCCGCCCGTTAAAGGCGCCGCTACGGCGCATCCCGTCGATTTGGGCGGGGGTCTTCTGCCGTCCCTTTTGCGACGCGGAACCCCGCCCCTTGGACATACGCGCCGCAACGCTCACCCTAGGGGGGGGCGTCCGTTTCTCTTCATCGCTTGAAAGATGACATTTTTTGTATTTTTTACCGCTGCCGCACCAGCAGGGGTCATTTCGCTCTATCATAAGATTAAATATAATATTTGCCAAACCCAAGTTCCATTTTGTATTTTTAGTTGATATCGGCTTTTTTTTGAATTCAACCGATCGGAAACACAATGATATCCGTACATAATAAAGAGTATGACCTATTGGTTATAGGTGAGACCATGGTGGAGTTTACGTGCGAGGGCGACGTCGTGAACTCAAGCATGTTCAAAATGGACGTCGGCGGGGCGGATATCGTCGTAGCCGCCGCGGCGGCGCGGTTGGGTTCTAAGGTGCGGCTGATATCCGCCATCGCGCACGACCAATTTCACAGCTTCTTGCGCGAGCGGCTTACCGCGCAAAAAATCGACATCAGCTTGGTGACCACGTGTCAACAGTCTTACAACGGCCTCTACTTCACAAGCGAGAAGTACCCCGAATACCGCGAGTACCTGATCCACCATCCCGGCACGGCGAGCAAGCACATCATACCTACCCTCGTAAACCCCGAATACTTGGAGAACAGCAAGATAATTTACGCGTCGAGCGAACTGCAATCGGTCTCGTCTCAAACGCAACGTACCGTCTTCAACGCCTTTCTGTTCGCGCATACCAATAAGATAATGGTCGCCTACGACCCCAACCTGCGGTTGCAACGTTGGTCGTTTGAAGAGGCCAGAATGAGCTTGTGGGGCGTGTTGCCGCTGGTAGACGTCTTCTTCGTGTCTTGGCCGGAGGAGTCCAAAGCGCTCTTCGGCTATGAGCGCCCGTTGGACGTGATAGGCTTCCTATTGAATAGGAATGTGGGTACCGTGGTGGTCAAGATGGGCGCGGACGGGTGCATGGTGGGCACCGACAAGTGCATAAGAACATTCCCGCAACCGGATTACGGAGAGGCCAACCCGTTCAAAACGCCGGCGCTCGCGGGTAGCGCGTTCAACGGCGCCTTCCTAAACTGCATAGCGAACGGATACGACCCGTTCGCAGCGGCGGAGTTGGCAAATTCGGTCGCGCTGTTTAAGGGAATAAAAGGGTGGGGAATCGATTCGTTGCCTACGGTTGACGATTTGCGGAAAGAATAGGTACGGCCTAATATAATCTATGGGATTTACAAAGTCAAAAAAAAAACAAAAATCTTCAAAAAGCGTGTTGTTCGCGTCCGGCTACCTTGCTCGCGGTCTAACACTGCCCCTAACCCACGACCCAATCGTCGATCCGCCGTGTCTTGTCGTCGATAGCCATCCCCACTTTCTTGGCGGTCGTAAACGGGTTGGCGTACTGTTTGGCGTTTATCTGTTCCAAGGCTTCTGCCGCCAGCGCCTTGCCGTCGTCGTTGTAGGCTACCTTTATCTCAATCACCCACGCCTTGCCCTTATGGCAGATGAGCAAGTCCGAGCGCCCCTTGTTCGTGTGCATCTCACCGAAGGCCAGTACGCCGCAACCGCGTAGGAACCCCAAAATCATCGTGCGATAGAGCCACTCCCTTGCGGGAAGGCCTGACCGCCGTATCGCAGATTGCGCAGCCTTAGTGTAGTCGTCGTAGGGAATGCTTGCCAAGAGGTGATTTATCGTTTCGATGAATAGGTCGCCGTCCCCTTCCAAAAGCGCGTCTAATAGCGGGGCGCTTATGTCCCAATCCCCGCCGTCGCTCCGGCGGCGCATAATGTTGGTATAGACCAACCGCGACATCGATTCAAGCACCTCGGCGTTGGGATAGTCAAGCGAAAAGTCGCCGGAAACGCCTTCGCGGAGCGTCAGGTATCCCGCTTGATATAAAAAACCCTCCGGCGGAGCGGTCTCCATCTCTCCCGGATTGTTCACAAATGTCATTGATACCTGCATACCTATGAACTGTTCCACCGTCAGATTTCGGTCATTCATATAATCGGCGATCATCTTGGGGCTTCCGCTGTTCATCCAGTAATTAATAAACTTGAAGTCCGTC